>JALUUA010000111.1 GCA_027021605.1 Candidatus Bipolaricaulota bacterium
CCTCCAGTGCCAGATACGCCTTTGGGAGCCTCATGGACCTCCCTCTGCAAGCTGGGGGGTGAAACGGGGGATGGAGGGACGGGACACAAAAAAAGACCGACCCCTGGGCAGGGCCGGTCGGCTCTTCCTCGCATCCGTACGCTTCACAGTGTTGAGCTTCCCCTCCATCCGGGGGAGCACTTGGGCGCGATTATAGCACGGCGGGGCGGGGGAGGCCAATCCCGGGGGATCCCTGGAATTCCCCCCGAAAAGCCCTACAATGCTCCCCGGTGATCGAGATGGCCCGCATCCAGGTGGTGGCGACCCACCCCACCGCCAAGCGCGACTACGAGATCGAGGAAGTCTATGAAGCGGGGATGGTGCTCACCGGCACCGAGGTCAAGAGCCTGCGCCGGGGCAGCTGCTCGTTAAAGGACGGCTTCGCCCACGTCAAGAACGGCGAGGTGTTTTTGGAAAACGTCTACATCGCGCCGTACGAGGAGGGCAACCGCTACAACCACGAGCCGCGAAGGACCCGCAAATTATTGTTGAAGAAGCGGGAGATCGCACGCCTCATCGGGAAGACGGAGCAGCGGGGGTACACCCTCATCCCTCTGAGAATTTATTTCAAGAACGGCTACGCCAAGGTCGAGCTGGCCGTGGCCAAGGGGCTGGCGAAGTACGACAAGCGGGAGAAGATCAAGCGCAAGGAGCAAGAGCGCGAGATCCAGCGGGCCATGCGAGAGTTCCAGAAGGGGCGCTAACCCCCACTTAAGACGCCCGCAAGAGCGCCCGTGCTTCCTCGCGGAGCGGAGCGACTTGTTTCCTCTTTCCTTGTGGGGGAGAAGATCCCAAACACTCCGGGCCGCAGACCCTTCGCCTGCGGCGGGTCAGCCACGAGACGAGCCTCACCACAGCGGGATAGAGCCAAAACGCCAGGCGGGCTATGGGGTGGGGAAGGCCGAGCCCGCGGACGACCCGCCGGGCGGCCTCCCGGCCCCAGCTCACCTCCCCGGCATTAAGCTCAAAGAGATACATGGCGAACCCGTAGCGCTCCCCGAACTGGGCTTGGAGCAGCGCTCGGGCTTGTTGAGCGTCGAACGCGAGCGCGCGGAAGCGCCTTTGACGATCGAGCCTTTGGAGCACGGCGACGAACGCCCGGCAGTAGGCGCACTCCCCGTCGTAGATGAGCAGCTTTTCCCTCGGGGAACGCTCGAGGAGCGCCGTCGGCAGCTGTCCGGCCAGCAGCCGTCCGTGCGTCAGGGCCGTCCGTCCCGTCCCCACCCCCTCTTGGAGCTGTCGTTCGAGCTCCTCGACGGTGTACGGGAAGACGTCCACGGGGACGCTCAGGCCGCGGAACGCCTCCAAGAACTCGGGGATGCGATCCAAGAAGCGCTCGGAGGAGCGCTTGAGCACGAGGAGCACATCCGCATCGCTCGTGCCGGTGGCCGTCCCGTCTGCGAGAGAGCCGAAGAGCACCACGGCCTCGACGTCCGGGTTCTGCGCGATCAAGCGCTCCGCGGCCTCACGCAGTTCCTCAAGCACCCTCTCCCGATTCAGCGAGATGACCCTCACAGTAGCGGACGACCTCCTCGGCGGCCCGGATGGCTTCCTCCGCGTCTTTTTGGGTGTAAAAGTCGGCAGGGGCGCCCTCCGGGTAAGAGTTCGGATAGCGCGGCGGGACGTAGTGCTTGTCCAGCTGCTTGGCGTGCTCGATCAGCTCTGCCGGGACGCTAGGGAGGGCTTCGACGAGCTTGAGCACGCTGTGCCCCCAGACCTCTCGTCCCCGGGCCAAGTGCAGGGCCTTCAAAGCCTTCTCGGACGCCTGCTGCGCGGCAAAGCAGGCCCACTCGTAGTCCCCCAGTTCGCGACTGCGGCGGGCGTGCTCCAAATCCCGCTTCGCTTGCTTGAGCCAATCACGCGCTCGGTTCATGATCCCCCCACTCCCGCCCTCGGAGCGCGATGACGTACGTGCACGTCCGATCCCCCTGAATCATATGCGCCTCCCGGGTCACGACACAAGCGGGGAGCGCCGCCCGAAAGAGCTCAAGCTCCGCTTGGCACGCCTGGGGCGTCCGTTTGGCGATCTGGCAGATGGCGCAGTTGCGCTCGATCAGCAAAAAGCGCCCGTCCGCAAGCTCCTCCCAGTCGCACCAGTAGCCCTCCTCCGTGCGGATCCGCGCCAGCTCCTGTACGCGCTCTTTGAGGGGCTTGCCCGCCAGGCGCGCTCGGTACTCCTGCAGAAGTCGCTCGTTCCGCTTCTCGAAGAGCTTTTGGACGGCGTCCTCCCCGTGGAGCTCGCGCAGGGCGTCGAGGAGGCCGAGGGCCAGCTGGGGGTACGTCCGGGGGAACAGCTCGTCGCCCTGCTCCGTGAGCTCGTACACGAACGCGGGCCGCCCCCGGGGCCGCTTCTCGACGCGGTGCGCGACAAGGCCGTCCCGCTCCAAGGACGCCAGATGCCCCCGCACGCCCATCGCCGTCATCCCCAGCTCCTTTGCGAGCTGCCGAGGGGTCTGCGGCCCGCGGAGCTTGAGCAGCTCCAAGATCCTGCGGCGGGTCTCCGACCTCACGTGCGCCAGCGCTTGCGCAGCCATACCCCCATTATATCGCCCCCACGCCCTTTGTAAATTATAGCAACTATATACTTGACAAAAGGGGAGTTCCGTGCTATCGTAGAGCCATCCACGGATGGGAGGAGTGAGGAGGATGCCCCAAGAACGCCCCCGCGTGCTCGGGCTGGGCGGCAGCCTGCGGGAGAAGTCGCGCACCCTGAACGCCTTGAAGACGGATGGGAGGAGTGAGGAGGATGCCCCAAGAACGCCCCCGCGTGCTCGGGCTGGGCGGCAGCCTGCGGGAGAAGTCGCGCACCCTGAACGCCTTGAAGATCGCCCTGCAGGGCGCCGCGGACGCCGGGGCCGAGACCCGACTGCTCGATCTTAAGACGCTGAAGCTCCCGCTCTACGACGACAGACCCGACCCCGAGACGTACCCGGAGGACGTCTTTCGCCTGGTCGAGGAGGTAAGGTGGGCCGACGGGCTCCTGCTGGCGACGCCCGTCTACCACGGGACGCTGAGCGGCTCGATGAAGAACGCCCTGGACTTCCTGGAGCTGCTGGCCGAGGACGATCCGCTCTGTCTTGGGGGGCGGGCGGTGGGGCTGATCGCCGTCGCTGGCGGGAGCATCGGGACGAACGCGATCAACTCGCTGCTCTTTACGTGCCAGACGCTTCGGGCTTGGGTGGCGCCCACGGCGGTGGTCGTGCCGGGGAGCGCGTTTGCGGACGATCGGCTGACGGACCCAAAGATCGAGGAGCGCCTGCGGCGCCTAGGAAGGGAGGTCGCCTGGGGCGCCGAGAGACTCCGGGGCCGTTGAGCGGAATGGAATCGAGGGAAGCCAAAGCGGGGGGAGGGGGAATGAGAAGTTGTTTGCTTTACATCGGGACGGAGGACGGGATGTTCGTGTTTCGCTGGGACGGTGGCAAGAAGCTTAATCGGATCGGACGCGGCCTGGAGGGGCACGCCGTGCGCGGGATCGCCGTGCATCCCCGCAAAGCTCAGATCGCGTACGTCGCCTGCGGGTTGCGCGGCTGGGGGCTCCACCGCACTCGAGACTCAGGCCAAAGCTTTGAGCTGGTGGACTTTGAGGATCGCTGGGTCTGGGACGTCGTCTTTCACCCGTGTCACCCAGCGCCCGCGGAGCCGAGGGCGCTCTACGTGGGCACCGAGCCTCCCATGCTGTACGTCTCCCACGACCAGGGGCGAACGTTTCAGGCGTTCGCGGGCATCGAGCGGTTGCCCAGCCGATCTCAGTGGAAATTCTTCTACGAGCCCTTCTACGCCGGGCACGTCCACGGGATCGCCATCCACCCGGAGCGCCCTGAGCGGATCTTTGCGGGCGTCGAGCACGGGGCGCTCATCTACACCCACGACGGCGGGAGCACGTGGCACGAGGCGCTGGTGGGCTACGACCTCCACCGGGTGGCCGTCGATCCCCGGGATGCCGATCGGGTCTTCGCCGGGGCGGGCGAGGGGCTTTTCATCAGCGAGGACGCCGGGCGAACGTGGGCGCCCGTTCCAGCGCTCAGGGACAAGTACGTGCACGCCATCTGCTTCGATCCTCGGCAGCCGGAAAGGGTGTACGTCTACGTGGCCGAAGACGGCGGGCCCCTCTACAAGAGCGAGGACGGGGGGCGGAGCTGGCGGCCCATCGGCGGGGGCCTTCCGGCGGCGCGGCCCGCGGACACGTTAAGCGTGCACCCCGAAGCTTCAGACGTGCTCTTCTACGCCGGGGACGTGGGGTCCAACAAGAGCAAGGTGTTCGTGAGCTTCGATCGGGGCGGGAGCTGGGAGCCCCTCTCCGAGGAGCTTCCCAAGGTCTGGCGACTGCGGGTGGGAACGTCAGATTGACGGATTGAGGGAGGGGCAGAATTATGAAGAAGGTCTTGAGGATTCGGGGTGTAAACCTCTTGGTGGAGGACATTCGGGTGATGGCCGACTTCTATCAAGAGGTGTTGGGGCTTCAACCTCGGCATATCGGCGGACGAGAGGGGTTTCTCTACTGGGATCTCCGCCGGGAGGACTTCGTCGGCCTCTTCCGTCGTCGGGATTGGCCGGATTTTCCTGACGGATGGCACCACGTGGAATTCCGCATGGAGGTATCTACGTACGAGGAAGCCGTCCGGGACGTCAAGGCCAAATGGTTAGAGCGCCGCTCCGGCCCCTGGGGTGTGGCAGCTCTTCGACAACATCTAGAGCAGGCCCGCCGTGACTTTCCCGGCCTTCTCGTGGACGAGCCCTTGATCCCACTGAGCCTATACTTCAACGCGCAAGATCCCGAAGACCGTAACCTTGAGCTGCTTTATTTCGACGAGGTCTACAGCCGCATGGAGATTCCGGGCCTCCTCGAAGTCAGACTTGCCGTCGCCCCTGAAAAGCTTGACGCCGTCCGACGGTATTACGAGAGGCTGGGCATGGAAAGAAGCCAAAACAAGTCCCAAGATACCCTTACGATCTCGTTCACGCTGCCGTCCGGCCAGGCGTGGACCCTCCAGCCTGTGGATCAGGGAGGGGGCTTACACTCTGTCATCATTGGGGCGGACGAACCCTATCTCGCCCGTGTGTCTCAAACTTTGCGAGCTCATCGGCATCGCTACGAGGAGACAGAAGGGAGCGTCGCCTTTGACGATCTCGAAGGGTACCGATGGGAGATATGGGAGATCCGGAGGGCTCAGGGATGAGCCGAGAACACGCGCTCGTCATGGGCGGCACGGAGATGCTCCGGGCGCCTTGCTGAAGCTGGCCTGCTGAAGCCCGACGGCCTCCTTCACGTGCTGGGGAGCAGGGTGGCCGACCCTTCACGTTACGACCCCAAGCGCCGCGCCCGCTTTGAGGCCCTTCCCAACGTCCGCTACCATAAAGTGATCTTGGATCTTGGGTTTCGTGCTCGATGGTGGCGCTCCCGTTGGCTCACCCGCGAGGAGATTTGCCGTGGGGGTCTGGAGGCGATCGACCGGGGAGCCCGGTGCTTCGTGGTGGGGACGGTCAGGCCCTGGTGGGCAAGGCCCTGATCTTGGGAGGTGATTTGTATGGAGCGGGTCTACACTGCGGTGATCAAGCAGGACGGCGATTGGTGGATCGGGTGGATCGAGGAGATCCCTGGGGTGAATTGCCAAGAAGCCTCCCGGGAGAAACTCTTGGAGACCTTACGAATTACGCTTCAAGAAGCCCTAGAGCTCAATCGCGAGGTGGCTCTCACAGCCGCTGGAGAGGATGTCAGCATCCCCCCGATCAAGGGATGAACCCATCCGGTCAGCTATTGCCTCGACGACAGGCTCACCACTTGGACGATCCGGGCTATAGCAGCTGCCATGGCGCACCAACGGGAAGAACGGATCACGTTCTTTAGCGACATCCGCGGCTTCTCGGAGGCCACGGCCCGCCGCGGGGACCTTTCGGCTTACGAGCTCGTCCGAACCCACAATGAGATCGCCCAAAAGCGCCTCGATGCCCACGGCGGACGGCTCGTAAAGACCTACGGCGATGGGGTCATGGCCGTCTTCCCCCCCGAAGCCCCCGAAGAAGCCCTCCGCTGTGCGGCCGCGATCCAACAAGACCTCCACCGGCTCAATCAGGAGCGGGACGACCTGCAGATCTTCGTGGGAATCGGGCTCCACGTCGGCGAAGTCCTCCGCGTCCCCACGGAGCGCGATGAGGATTACATCGGGAACACGGTCAACGTAACGAAGCGCCTGGCCGAGAAGGCCAAGGGCGGCCAGATCCTCATCTCGCAAAAACTCTACGAGCGCGCCCGCGGCGCGGAGGACGTGGGCTTCCTCTACGGGGGAACCGCGTCGCTCAAAGGGGTGGGCGAGGTGGCCCTCTACGAGGTGATCTGGTGGCCGGAGCGGGCTCGGCTGCGCACCCGGGACGACGCCCTGCTCCTCGTGCTCACCGAGGACGAAAAGCTCCTCATCCGACTCAGCCGGGAGGCCCTGCAGCAGGAGCTCGAGCGGATGCGGGGGACGCGCTTGGGGAAGTGGCTCTTTCGCAGGCTCTTGCCGCGGATGCTCGATTGGGCCGGCTTCGGCCGGGAACACCCCGTGCGCGACGTCCGGCTCGCCTGGGATGGGGAGCGGCTTAGGGTCTACCTCAAGCGCCGCTGGGGCCACCTGGACATCGACTTCGACGCTAAAGACCTCAACGCCGAGGAAGCCCAAGCGTTCGTCTCCGCCTTCCAAGCGCTGCAGGGGCAGGGGGAGGGAGGACCGCAACGCAGCCCTCGCGAGAAGTCCCACCGCAGGGTAGAGCTTACCCTAGCCAAGTTCTCCCTGGGCAAGCGATCTCATGAGCCTCCCAAGCCGAAGAAGTCCTAAACCCTAATAGGGCCATTCCGTCGATTCTGTAGAGCTATCCTCCCTCGCCTTCGGCGGAGCACCGCGGCTCGGCGAAGTAGATGTGCTGATCGTAGTGGGGCGGCATCCCCGGAGCGTGGCCCTCCATCGGCCCGACCATGCCCAACAGGGGCGCTCCGTTGAGGTCTGAGGCAGTAAAGAGGTACTCCACCCCGACGAGGAAGCCCGTGTCGTCGTACAGCAGGATCTGAAGGCCGCCCGCGCGCCCCTCAAACCAAGCCTGCGCCTCCTCCGGCTTGAGGTAGTGGTACCCCATCCCCGGCTCGCAGGGGGAACCCTCCACGTACCCCAGCCCCCTCGCCTGCTCGACGGTAAAGGCGTCGCGATGGTAAACGGAAGACCAGCGGTTCTCGGGGTGGAAGCGCCCGTCGTCGGCGCTCGAGGGCGCGTCGTGCCCCCCGTCGTGTCCCCAGCCGGGCAGCAGCAAGCCCGCTCCGGCGATGAGTCCCCCCACGAGGGCCAACAGCCCCCAGCGCGCGGCGATTCCTTTGTTCATAGAAACTCCCTTCACGGCTTAGGATTTCGGATCTCGGCTCGTTCGATAGGGCGGATCGGATCAATGTCCCGGCTCTCCGAGCAGAACGAACGACGTCGGCAGGAGCCCCCTCTCCCGGAAGGCTTCCACCGTGGCGACCCGCTGGCCCGTGGCCAGCTCGACCACGGAGATCGTCCCCGCGTTCATCCCCTCCAGCCCCAGGAGGTTGTTCTGCACGAACATATATTGCCCATCGGGGCTGAAGACGATGTGGTGGGCCCCCGCCTCGGCGGGGAGCGTGCGCAGGAACCTCGGCCGCTTCGGGTCCTCCAGGCTGTAGACGTTGACCCCGCCGGGCTGGGCGAAGCTCACGTAGAGGTTCCCGTCCGGGCCGACCGCGATCTCCAGGGGCCAGCTCTGCCTCCGCTCCGCCCCGTCGTCCACGACGGCGAACTCGAAGCTTTGCGAGCCTTCGTCCCAGACGGCGGCCCAGAGGGTCCCCTCCAGCATCGCGCTGATGTACGCGATCGGGCGGTCCGGCAGGAAGGTGATCTCGACGGGGGCGCTCGGCTGCTCCGGATCGCGGGCCAGGGTTTCCGTCGAGAGTATGCGCCCCGTGCTCCGCTCGATCACGTTGATCGTGGAGCGGGCCTCGTTCGTCCCGGGCCGGAGCGTGTTCGTCACCAGCAGGCGGTCGATGGGCTCATAGGCTTCGATGCCGTGGGGGTTGACGAGGGCGGGTTCCGCGGGCGGCGGCGCCTCGATCCGGCCGCGCACCTCGTCGCTGCGCGCGTCGAACACGAGAACGCGATCGGACCCCATGCAGGTCATGTAGAACGTCGTCCCGTCCTCCGTGAAGTAGAGGTCCTCCCCGACGGCGCAGACCTCGGCCGAGACGAGGGGCACGGCCTCCACCAGGCGCTCCCCCGACAGCTCCACGCGGTAGAGGGCGGGGTCCGCCAGCGAGGTGGTGTACAGGCGGCTCCCGTC
Source organism: Candidatus Bipolaricaulota bacterium (assembly GCA_027021605.1). Classification (GTDB taxonomy): domain Bacteria; phylum Bipolaricaulota; class Bipolaricaulia; order RBG-16-55-9; family RBG-16-55-9; genus JALUUA01. The sequence goes on from JALUUA010000111.1 coordinate 8,356, forward strand.
GCGGTTGTAGTAGAGGTGGTGCGGGACGGCTCCCGGGCCGAGGGGCAGCCGTTGGAGCAGCCGTCCGAAGGTCGGGGAGCTCGGGTTGAGGTCGAGGACCGCGATGCCGTCGGGGCCGTCCGCGCTCGTGTAGTCGACCACCGCCAGGAGGGGCTCCGGCACGCCGGGGCGCGGCAGCCACAGGTACGCCAGAAGCCCGAGGACGACGAGGGCAGCGAGGATCAGCAGCTTGTTCAGGTTCATGGGCCGGCTCTCACTCCTTTGTCTTCATCTCGTGAAGCGGGTTACGGGAGCAACTCGATGCGGCCCCCAGCCTACTCCATACCCGGGCGCTTCGCCAGCTCCCCGGGGGGCCTTCGATTTGGCATCGGGAGGGTCGGTTGCTACCCTTACCCCCGCAGCCCATCATCCGAGGTGATCTCCGTGCGTACCGCGTTTCTCTACCCCGGCCAGGGGTCGCAGTTCGTGGGCATGGGCCGAGCGCTCTTTGAGCGCTATCGCGAGCGCGTCGAGCCCCTCTATCAAAGGGCCCGCGAGGCCCTCGGCTTCGACATCCAAAAGCTCATGTTCGAGGGCCCCGAGGAGGCGTTGACGCTCACGGAGAACGCCCAGCCCGCTATCCTCTTAGAGAGCGTGATCCAGCACGAGCTTCTTACAACGCTTAAAGAGACAGAGCCCGCCGTGGGGGCCGGGCACTCCCTGGGGGAGTACTCCGCGCTCGTCTGCGCGGGCGCGCTCACCCTGGAGGACGGTCTCCAACTTGTCCACAAGCGCGGGCGGTACATGCAGGAGGCCGTCCCCGTCGGCGAGGGGGCCATGGTCGCGATCCTCAAGCTCCCCCTTGAGGAGGTCGAGGCCATCTGCGAGGAGACGGGCGCCGAGATCGCCAACATCAACGCGCCCGAACAAGTCGTAGTCTCGGGGAAGCGCGCGGCCGTCCTCGCAGCCCAGCAACGGGCCGAGGCGCGGGGCGGGCGGGGGATCGAGCTGGGGGTCTCCGCGCCGTTTCACTCATCGCTTATGGCCCCCGCGGAGGAGCGGCTCCGCCCCGAGATCGAGCGGGTTCCCTTTCAGCGCCCTAAGTTCCCCGTGATCTCGACGGTGAGCGGCGAGCCCGAGACGGACCCCGAGCGCATCCGGGAGCTCCTGATGCGGCAGATCACGGCCCGGGTGCGCTGGGTGGACTACGTCCGCAGGCTCAAGGACCTGGGCGTGGCGCGCTGCCTGGAGGTCGGCCCGGGGGAGGTGCTCACCCGCCTCGTGCGCCGCATCGACCCCGAGCTCGAGGCGGGGACGGCCGAAAAGCTCCTGCTGCGGTAGGCGCCGGGGAATTGCCTTTTGCCCCCAAACTCGGTACAACATTCGCCGTCATGGCTACGACGACGACTCCTACGGCAACGACCCGAGAGCTGCAGGGACGGGTGGCGGTCCTTACGGGGGGAACGGGCGCGATCGGGCGGGCGATCGCTGAGGAGCTAATTGCCCAGGGCGCCTGGGTGGCGCTCTTGGCGCGCGACCCCCAAAAAGGCGAGGAAGCCGAACGCTCGCTGGGCCCCAACGCCCGGTTCTATCCCCTCGACGTCACCCACGGAGAGGAGGTCGAGCGGACGTTTAAGGCCATCTACGCGGACCGTGGGCGCATCGACTTCTTGATCAACAACGCCGGGGCGATGCGCGATAACCTCCTGGTGCGCATGAAGGACGAGGAGTGGGACCTCGTGATCACCACCAACCTCAAGGGGGCCTTCTACTGCACCAAGGCGGCGGTGCGCTACATGCTCCGGCAGCGCTCCGGCGCGATCGTCAACGTGACCAGCGTCTCCGGGCAGCTGGGGGTGCCGGGGCAGGCGAACTACTCGACGGCCAAGGCGGGTCTGATGGGCTTTACCCGCGCGCTGGCTCGGGAGCTGGCCTCCCGGGGGATTCGGGTCAACGCGGTGGCCCCCGGCTACATCGACGCGGGGATGACCGAGGGGCTCGACGAGCGGGTCAAGGGCTACTATCGCGAGCAGATCCCCCTCGGGCGGTTCGGCCGCCCCGAGGAGGTGGCGCCCCTGGTGGCCTTCTTGCTTTCGGAGCGCGCTTCGTATATAACAGGCCAGATTTTCAACGTGGACGGAGGTCTCGCGCTCGGCTAACCCTTGGGGGTGGCCGCAAGGAGCGAGAGGAAGTACTCTCCACCCGACGGCGAAGGAGGTGTGAGCGATGGCCGACATCGAGGAGCGCATCAAGAAGATCATCGCCGAGCAGCTCATGGTGGAGGAGGAGGAGATCACCCCGGAGGCCTCCTTCATCGACGAGCTGGGCGCCGACTCCCTCGACACCGTGGAGATGATCATGGAGATCGAGGACGAGTTCGGCATCGAGATCCCCGACGAGGACGCCGAAAAGCTCCAAACCGTGGGCGACGCGATCGAGTACGTCAAGCGCAAGGTCGAGGAGAAGGAAGGCCAGACGGCCTAAGCCCAATCAAACCCAAGCCCAAGGGGGAAGAGGGATTTCCCGGGTGGGGGCACACTCAGAGTGTGCCCCCTTGCACTTCCCCCGGGGACGAACGTCCTGCCCCCGGGGGAGCTGGGCCGTCGACTCCCCCCCGCCTGCCCGCTACGCTCCCTTGCTGTGAGGTGATGGGCTCATGAGATGTCTTCACAGAGTCGTGGGAAGCCGCGTAGGGGGGGGCCTTCTGGTGGCTGTCCTGGCCCTTCTCTGCCTCGGCATCCCCGCTTGGGACGCCGAGGCGCAGTCGGTCACCACCGGCCTGCGGGCGGGGGTCCTGCTGGGGGAGTTCACCGCCTTCGGGGAGCTGTTCCTCACCCCCTCGATCTCGCTGAGCGCGGGCGTCGGGATCCAGTCGGCCTCCTTTACGCTCTCGACCTGGGGGACGGTCTACCTTACCCGGAGCACCGGGGCGCTCGCGCCCTACCTGGGGCTGGGCACGAAGTTCCTCATAGGCGGGGGGCGCTTCCAGACGTTCCTGATGGTGCTGGGAGGGCTGCGGGTCAATCCCCCGTTTGCCTCGTTTATGAGCGTCTTTACGGACCTAGCGCTCTTCGTGCGCCTGCCGCGCTTCGACCGGGCCGCCCTCGACGTGCGCTTCGCGCTCGCCGTCCGCTTCTGAGGGGCCTTGTCCCTGCCCCTGTTCCAGCCCCTGTCCCAACCACCGCCACAGCTGCCGTTCGAGGAAGCGCCGCACCCGCACGGAGAGCTCTTCCCGGTCGGGGGCGACGGGGTGGACCCAGATCGTGTACATCCCCATTCGCTTGGCCCCCCAAACGTCGGTGAAGAGCTGATCGCCCACCATGGCCACCCGCTCGGGGGGGAGGTCCAGCAGCGCCAGGATCTTTTGGAAGCCCCGCTTCCGGGGCTTGCCCGCGTTAAACAGCATGGGGCAGTCCCCCAGGCGGGCGCGCAGCTCCTCCCGGCCGTCCCCCTCGTGGTTGCTCAGGAACCCCAAGCGGAACCCCTCCCGCCGGAGGGACTCCAAGAACCGCAGGGTTCGCTCATCCAGACGCTGAAAGCCCCAGGGGCCGAGGGTGTTGTCCAAATCGAAGACGATCCCCTCGATCCCGCGGGCCCGCAGGCGCCCCGCGTCGAGGTCGAAGACGGAGGGGAGCCGCTCGTCGGGCAGCAGCCGGCGGGCAAGCGCCGCTCGAAGGCCCATCACAGCTCCGTCCGGATCTCGCCGATCGGGATGTAGCGCCGGGCCCTCTTTAAGATCGCGAGCACCTCGTCCATCAAGCCCGGCGGGACGAGGATCTTGACGAATCGGCGGCCGTTCCGCATCAGCCAGTCGCGGCGCACGTGCGCGATCCCGTCGTAGCCCTTGACGATCGTCTCCAAAAAGTAGATGTCCCGCTCGCGCATCTCCACGTAGAGGGCGAGCGTGTCTCGGGGGATCTCCGCCTGAGCTTGGGCTTGGGCTTGAGTTTGAGCTCGAACTCGAGTTTGAGCCCCGACGCCCGCGCCCCCCCGCGCCTCCCCCCGCAGGCCCGCCATGGGCGCTACTCCTCCTCCGAGTTGGGTTCGTTTTCCGTCTCCGTCTCCGTCCCAGTCTCAGCCTCGGTCTCGGCCTCGGACTCGGAG
>JALUUA010000112.1 GCA_027021605.1 Candidatus Bipolaricaulota bacterium
GACGCTGCTCTTGGCCTGGGAGGAAGAAGAAGGGGCGTTGGACAATTCCACGGTCGTCTCAACAGGAAAGACGGATATCTGGTTCACCCGCAGCCCCGACGGCGGCGAGACCTTCTTCCCACCGCTTAACCTCTCGCACTCGTTCGGGGTCGGCTCGCGCAACATCGCCCTCTGGGGAACCCAACGAAAGATCTTCTTGGTTTGGGAGGAAGATGTGGGAACAACCTTAGGATCTTCCACCCCAGGGCGGGAGATCCTCTTCACCCGGAGCACCGACGGGGGGGAGACGTTCGAGACGGCCCAGGTCGTCTCGCGCTCCCTGGCCCGTACGTCCCGCCTCCCCAGCGTGGCGGTGGAGAACCGCGTGGTCCTCGTGTTCTGGGAGGAACGCCCCGAGGGAGGAGGTCAGCAGGGATTCCAGCTGTTCCTGACGCGTAATGAGGCTGAGGGGGCCCCGTTCCAATCCCGTGGTGGACGAGTGCGCGCCGTCTCCGTCGGGTCCGTCCGGGCGGGCTCTCCCCCCGCTTCCGCCTTGGAACCCGCTCAACCCCCGTCGGGAGCCCGGACCCGGGCGGTCGTTGCGTTGGGCGTCGAGGCCCTCCGGGAGGGCCGGGGGTGGAGCTTCCGCGTCCGCCTGTCGGGCGACGCTCAGGGAGCGGCCCGCGTGCGGCTGAGCGTCTACGACCTGGCGGGCCGGACGGTCTTTCGGACCGAAGCTCCCATCGGCGACGGCGACGTCGGGCGGGCGCAGGGGGAAAGGGCGGTGAAGCTCGTCTGGCCGCTGCGCGACCGGACAGGGCAGCCGGTGGCCCACGGGATCTACCTCTACCGGGTGGAGCTCCGCGACGCGCAAGGGATGGAACTTCGCTCGGCGGTCCGCAAGCTGGTGGTGCTCCGCTGAGCGGCGGGCCTAGGGGCTAGGGGTCGCCCTAGGGAGTTCGCAACAGCTCGGGGACCAGGGCCTCCAGGCCCGGGGATCGCGCTTCCGGGGGCGTGCGCTGCAGCTCTTGGAGGAGCCGTCCGGCGCGACGATGGGGCCAGCTGCCCGGCTCCGCTTCCTCCCTCACCGCGTGGGCGATTTGGGCCGCTCGTTCGGGGTCGCCCTCGGCCAGGTGGAGCTGGGCGAAGCGGACGAGCGCGTAGTGCGCGATCCCCCGGGCGTCGGCCTCGAGGGCCAGCCGGAGCGCCTGCTTGAGCCGTCCCCGGGCCTGGGAGAGATCCCCGCGCTCCAGGGCCACGGTCCCCAGGTTGGCCAAGGTGTTCGCAACCTCCCGCGGGTCGTTGAGTTCTTCGAAGAGTTCCAGGGCCGCGGTTAAACGCTCCTCGGCCTCGTCGTAGTGCCGCTGTTTGCGGGCGAGGTTTCCCAGGTTGTTGAGCGCGCGGGCGGCCAGCTTGAGGTCGCCCAGTCGGCGGGCCGCCTTCCGCACGCGCTCGAAGAGGCGATGGGCCGTGAGGTAGTCCTCCTGATGATACGCGAGGATGGCGAGGTTGTTGAGCGCGCGCGCCACGCCCCCGGGGTCGCGCAGGCGGCGATAGAGCCAGAGGGCTTCCACGTAACAGCGGCGGGCCTCGGCAAAGCGTCCCCGCTGCATGGCCACGATGCCCACGTTGAGGAGGACGCGGGCGCTGCAGCGGGGATCTTGGTCTTGAAGCGCGCGGGCGACCCGCAGCGCCCTCTTGAGCTCCTCGTGGGCGGGCCGCAGGAGCCCCCGCTGCCAGAGCAAAAGCCCCAGCCCCGTTCGGGCCTCGACGACGCCCTCTCGATCCCCACCGCGGAGGGCCAAGCCGAGGGCTTCGTGGTAGAGCCGCTCGGCGCGGTCCAGCTCCCCGCGCTCGCGGGCCAGGTCCCCCAAGGCCCGCAGGCGCCAAGCCCGCTCCCTGGGGTCGCGTTCCTGGGCGGGGGAATGCTGCTTCACCGGACGTTGAGGGGGACGGGGGAGGAGCTTGCCCTGGGTCACCCACTCGGCCAGCTGCCGCGTGTAGGGGCTGGGCTCCAGCCTCAGCTCCGCCAGGGCAGCCCGGCAGCGCTCGTAGAGCTTCAGGGCCTCGGCGGCCCGTCCGGCCCGGGCCAGGGCGAGCATCCCGCAGGTGTACGCCTCCTCGCGATAGGGGTCCTCACGGAGGGCGTGCTCGCAGCCGTCCAGGGCTTGCTCATAGGCGCCGCGGGCGAGGTCCAGTTCGGCCCGCCGCACCAGGGCTGCGAGGAACAGCTCCCGGAACCGCTGCTGTTCCGCGAGGGCCCAATCGTGGTAGAAGCCCTCCAACAGCGGGCCCTTGTACAGCTCGATCGCCCTGCGGAGGAAGCGGCGTTGCTCTTCATTAGAGGGGACGCGTTCGCTGCGGCGGAGGAGCCGCTCGAACTCGAGGGCGTCCACCCAAAGGGGGGCTTCCGGGTTGAGCTGCACCGCGCGCCGGTCGGCGATCACGATCTCGATCTCGGGGCCGAGGGCCTTGCGGAGGGCGTAGAGGGCGTGTCTTAGGTTCATGCGGGCTTGTTGATCGGGCATCTCGGGCCAGAAGAGCCCCGCGAGCGCCTCGCGGGCATGGGGACGATCCCGGTACAGGGCCAGATAGGCGAGGAGGGCTTCGACGGTGCGGCTTTCGAGACGGGCCTCGCTGCCACCGACCTGCAGACTTAGTCTCCCTAGAAGATTCAGCTGAATGCTCATGGTCTCCGTTTTGCTAACCTAACTAACCCCATGTGCGAGGGCGCCGTTAAGAAGAGCGAGATGGGGT
>JALUUA010000113.1 GCA_027021605.1 Candidatus Bipolaricaulota bacterium
CGGGCGGCTCACCCAGCGCTACGAGCCCGAGTACGTGGACGTCCTCGTGGAGGACGGGGTCGTGCGCGTCGAGCGCAAGGGGGAGGAGAAGGCCCACAAAGCCCGGCACGGCCTCTATCGGTCGCTCATCGCCAACATGGTCCAGGGGGTGCAGCAGCCCTTCGAGAAGCGGCTGCAGCTCGTGGGCCTGGGGTACCGCGCCCGGCTGGAGGGCCAGGAGTTGGTTTTGGAGATCGGCTACAGCCACCCCGTGCGCTACCGGGTGCCCGAGGGCGTGAGCGTTGAGGTGAACGAGGTGCGCGCCGGCGGGGTGGAGGCGGAGATTGTGTTGAGAAGCCCCGACAAGCAGCTCGTCGGGGAGGTCGCCGCGGAGATCCGCGCCTTCCGCAAGCCGGAGCCCTACAAGGGCACGGGAATTCGCTATGCGGACGAGCAGATCCTCCGCAAGGAGGGCAAGCTCGCCGGGGCGGCCGGATAAGCGGTCGGGTAAACGGAACGCACCCACAAACGGAGTGGAACCGAGATGGCACAGAAGCTGAAGACGCGTCACGAACGGAGGCTGCGCCGCCACCGGCGGGTGCGCAAGAAGGTGATGGGCACCCCCGAGCGGCCCCGGCTCTGCGTGTACAAGAGCCTGCGGCACCTCTACGCCCAGCTCATCGACGACCTCCACGGACACACGCTGGTGTACGTCTCCACGCTCGATCGGGAGCTGCGGGACCGAGTGCGCGGGCCGAACCTGGAGGCGGCGAAGGCCGTGGGGAAGCTGCTGGCGGAGCGCGCCCGGGCCCAGGGCATCGAGAAGGTCGTCTTCGACCGGAGCGGCTACCCCTACCACGGGGTTGTTAAAGCGCTCGCCGACAGCGCCCGAGAAGGGGGGCTTATCTTTTGAGACCGCGTATGAGGGGCAGACGACGAGACGAGCAGCCGTCCGAGTTTCAGAGCGAAGTGATCGAGATCCGCCGCGTCTCCAAGGTCGTCAAGGGCGGGAAGAACCTCAGTTTCCGCGTGACGGTCGTGGTGGGCGACGGCAAGGGCCGCGTGGGCCTGGGGAAGGGGAACACCCGCGAGATCCCGGCGGCGATCCAGCAGGCGATCCGGGACGCCAAGGGGAACCTCATTCAGGTGCCCATCGTAAACGGGACGATCCCCCACGCCGTGATCGGGGAGTTCAAGGCGGCCCGGGTGCTCTTAAAGCCTGCCTACCCGGGGACGGGGATCATCGCCGGGGCGACCGTGGGAACGATTCTCCGCCTGGCCGGGGTCCAGGACGTCCTCACGAAGGCGCTGGGGTCGACGAACCCCCTGACGCTGGCCAAGGCCACTCTCGAGGGGTTAAAGCAGCTGCGCACGGCCGAGGAGGTCGCCCGCCTGCGGGACCGCGACGTCAAGGAGGTCCTCCATGTGGAAGCTGGATAACCTCAAGCCCACACCGGGGAGCAAGCGGGAGCGCAAGCGCGTCGGCCGAGGGGACGGCTCCGGCCACGGCACCTACGCGGGGCGCGGGGGCAAGGGCCAGACGGCCCGCGCGGGCTTTAAGATGCCCCCGGGCTTCGAGGGCGGCCAGACCCCCCTCTGGAAGCGCATCCCCAAGCGGGGGTTCAAGAACCCCACCCGCCGGCAGTACGCCTATGTGAACTTGGACGCGATCGCCGAGAAGTTCGAAGACGGCGCGGAGGTGACGCCGGAGAGGCTGCTGGAACGAGGGCTCATCAAGGAGATCAAGGACGGCGTGAAGGTTTTGGGCAAGGGCAAGTGCACCAAGGCCCTCACCATCAAGGCCCACAGCTTCTCCAAGAAGGCGATCCGCAAGATCGAGGAGGCCGGGGGCCAGGCGATCGTGCTGCGCCGGCGCCGGGGGAAGCCCTCCGAAGCCGAAACGCCGGAAGCCGAAACGAAGGCCGAAGCCGAAGCCGAAGCGGCCGCTCCGGAGAGCGCAGAGCAGCCGGAAACCGAGGGCAAAGGGGAAGCGTAAATGTTTGAGGGAGTTCTGCAGGCGTTCACCATTCCGGAGGTTCGCAAGCGGATTCTTTTTACTTTGGGAGCCTTCGCCGTCTTCCGGCTCGGGGCTTGGATTCCCGTGCCGGGGGTGGACACCGGGCAGCTGAGCCTGTTCTTTGAGCAGGCGCTCGGCAGCGGCATTTTCGGGTTCGTCAACCTCTTTACGGGCGGAGCGTTTGAGAACTTCTCCATCTTCGCCCTGGGCGTGATCCCCTACATCAACGCCTCGATCATCATGAGCCTGTTGCAGTCGGTCATTCCCTACTTGAAGGAGCTCCAAAAGCAGGGGGACGAGGGGCGCAAGGTCATCAACCGCTATACGCGCTACGGGACCGTGGGCCTGGCGCTGCTGCAGGCCATGGGCGTGAGCTACGTGATCGTCAGCCAGGGCCTGCTCCTCCCCGACATGTCCCCCGGGTTGTTCTACTTCACCTCCGTGGTGGGCTTGACCACGGGGACGATGTTCTTGATGTGGCTGGGGGAGCGCATTACCGAGAACGGGATCGGGCGGGGGGTCTCGATGATCATCATGGCCGGGATCTTGGCCGGATACCCGGGGCTGATCGGGAACGCCATCCAAGCCTTCGGCCCGGGCGGCGGCACCCACCCCCTGTGGGCGCCCATCCTGCTGTTGATGTTCGTGGCCGTGGTGATCGGGGTCATCCTCGTCCAGCTCGGTGCCCGCCGCGTAGAAATTCAATACGCCAAGCGCGTGGTGCGGGGT
>JALUUA010000114.1 GCA_027021605.1 Candidatus Bipolaricaulota bacterium
CGCCAAGGGCCGATAGATGGGGAGCGAGACCGCCTCGGAGATCACGTAGAGGTTCTGCATCGTCTGCGAGGAGACCTGGCCGACGGACTCGCCCGTGACGATCCCCTGCGCCCGGATCTCTCGGGCAACGCGCTCGCCCACCCGCAGCATGAGGCGCTTGAGCAGCACCTGCCAGTAGCGGGCCTCCGTCTTGGCCTGGAGCTCCTTTACGATCGGGGAGAAGTCGACGGCGTGCAGCTTGGGCCGGGTGCCGTAGCTCCACTGGTCCGAGAGGATCTTCAAAACGCGCAGCACGTCCCGCCGGTGGACCTCGCCCCCCAGGTTGCAGAAGACGTACTCCAACGAGACCCCACGGCGGAGCATCCGCCAGGAGGCCACCGCCGAGTCGAAGCCGCCCGACACCAGGGAGACGGCCCGCCCCTCCACGCCCAGGGGGAGTCCGCCCGGGCCGGGGAGCTGTTCCGTGAAGAAGTACGCCCTCCCGTCTCGGACTTCCACATAGACGGTGACCTCGGGCCGGGTGAGGTCGACCCTGCGGGCGTGGGGGAGCAAAGCGGCCCCCAGCTCGCGCTCCACGGTCGTGGCCCCAAACGGGATCCTAACGGCCCGATCGCGGCGGACCCGGGCCCGCACGGCGAAGCTCTTGTCCCGCACGCGCTCCCGGAAGAGCTTTTCGCCCTCCTGGACGACCTGCTCCAGGGTCTCCCCGGGGCGCGGCTCCACGATCGAGAGGGACTGCACGCCGAAGACGCGGGCGAGCACCTCCGGGGCCTGGGGGCTCTCGCCCCGGAGGTCCACGAAGAGGCGGCTCCACTCCCGGCGGAGTTCATAATCGACGCCCGCCGAGCGCAGCGCGTCCTCGACGTTGCGCGCCAGCTGCCTTAGGAAGCGCATCCGGGTCCCGCGGGCCTTGGTGCTGATCTCCCCGGAGTAGCGGACCATCAGCTGCACACCCATAGCACCCGATTCTATCCCGGGGAATTGTCTGTATGCAAGCCGATTTCCTTGGAGGGCGTCGCTTGCACCCGCGCCCGTGAGGGGCGTAAGATGAAGCGCTCAAGGGCAAGGAGGGATCATCATGCTGACCCGGCGCGATCTCGAACGGCTGCTCGCCCTCGAGGAGAACCCCGTCCTCAGCGTCTACCTTCACACCGACCCGGCCGAGGACCCCAAGGCTTCGCATCGCATCTGGCTCAAGGACGCCCTCAAGGGGCTGGCCGAGCGCGTCCCCGGCGACGAGAGGAAGCGATTCCACGAGCGGGTCGAGCGGGCGCTGGCCCACGTGCGCGACCACCGGCCCCAGGGCAAGTCCTGGGTTGCCTTCTTGGGAGCGAACACGGAGGAGGCGTTCGACCTGCGGGTCCCCGTGGAGAACGAGGTCCACTGGGGGCACCCGGAGCTCACCCAGCTGTTGTGGCTCCTGGAGGAGTATCCCCCCTATGCCGTGATCTGGGCCGACTCCGAACACCTGCGCTTCTTCGTGGTGGCGATGCACGAGATCCGCGAGCTGGACGAACGGGCCTTGGAGCTGGACACGCACGACTGGCGCCGCAAGGACCTCACCCCGCCGGGGCAGCCGCACGGGTCCGCGGTCCGCGGGGCGGTGCGCGGGGGGAACCAGCGGGACGCGTTCGAGGGGCGGGTACAAGCCCACGTCGAGCGCTTCTGGCGACAGGCCCAGGAGGTTCTCCGCCGCCTGCGGGAGGAGCAGGGCGTGGAGGGCTTCCTGCTGGCGGGCCCCAAGGCCGTGCGGGATCGCTTCCTGCAGACCCTGGGACCCGAAGCCCGCCGGCTCATCGGGCAGATCTCCCTCCCGCGGGAAGCGGGCCTAAACGACGTCCTGGAGGCGAGCACCCAGGCCATCCAGGCCCACGAGCGGGCCCAGGAGGAGAAGCTGGTGGACGCCCTGCTGCTGCGGGCCTCCACCAGCGAGAAGGCAGGGGTGGGGCTTCCCGCCACCCTGCAAGCCCTCCAGGAGGGGCGGGTCGAGAAGGTAATCGTGAATCGTCGTCTGGAAGAGCCCCTCAAGGAGTGCGCCGACTGCGGCCACGTCTACCTCCCGGACGGCGAGGGGTGCCCCCGCTGCGCCTCGCCAGAGCACCGGGAGACGTCCTTGAGGGCGATGTTGCCCATCTTGGCCCACCGGCACGGCGCGGAGGTGGAGGTGATCCGGGCCCCGGCCGCCGAGCGCTTGGCCCCCCACGGGGGCATCGGGGCCCTGTGGCGCTATTGATTTTGCAGAAGGGGCTCCAGCCCCGGGAGGGATTTTCCGCTTACGAACTCGAGTGCGGCCCCGCCGCCCGTGGACACGTGGACGTTCTCCGGCAGCGCGATCCCCAGGGCTTTGAGCGCGGCGGCGGTGTCCCCGCCCCCGATCACCGAAAACGCCCTCGAGCGGGCGATCGCTTCCGCCACCCTGCGGGTCCCCTCGTGGAAGGGCGGCGTCTCAAACGCTCCCAAGGGTCCTGCCCACAGGAGGGACTTCGCCTCCTCAACACGGGCTTGGAAGGCTGCCACGGTCGCAGGGCCGATGTCCAAGCCCATCCGATCCTCGGGGATCTCCTCCACGGGGACGACCTGCGTCGGGGCATTCGGAACGAGTTCCGGGGCGACCACCACGTCGCGGGGCAGCTCGACGACCTTCCCCTGGGATTCCGCCTCTTTTAGAAATGCCTCCGCGTCGGGGAGTAGGTGCGCATCCACGAGGGAGCGGCCTACCGCGTACCCTTGGGCCTTGAGCAGGGTAAACGCGATCCCGCCCCCTAAGAGGAAGCCGTCCACGCGGGGGAGCAGATCGCGGAGCACCTTGATCTTGTCGCTCAGCTTCGCCCCGCCGACGATCGCGTAGTAGGGCCTCTCCGGGTCCTCCCGGAGCCGGGAGAGCCTCTCCACTTCTTTTTGGACCAAGAACCCTGCTACCGCCGGGAGGAGCCGGGCCACCCCGTAGGTGGAGGCGTGCTTGCGGTGGGCCGTCCCGAAGGCGTCGTTCACATAGAGATCCCCCAAGCGGGCGAGCGCTTGGGCGAACTCCGGGTCGTTTTGCTGTTCCCCGGCGTGAAAGCGCAGATTTTCCAATAGAATTACATCCCCGGGGCCTGCGGCGCGTACGGCCTTTTCCACGTCGGGGCCGACGCAGTCGTCCAGCTTCTGCACGGGCTGATCGAGGAGCTCGGAGAGCCTGCGGGCCACGGGGTCCATTCGGAGCTCGGGGACGACCTTCCCCTTGGGCCGTCCGAGGTGGGACATCAGGACGACTAGGGCCCGTTGCCCCAGGAGATGCTGAATAGTGGGAAGGGCGGCGCGGATGCGCCCGTCGTCCGTGATCGTCCCCCCTTGAAGGGGGACGTTGAAGTCCACCCGCACGAGGACCCGCTTCTCGGCGGCGTCGACGTCTTTTAGGGTACGAAGGCGAAGCACGATCTTTGACGTGCCGATGCTTTTGCTTGGCTCTGTTTGTTGGTTATTGAATGAACTTCTTGAACTCGGCGAGGTTCATGTCCTTCTCGACGAAGACGCGGAACTGCTCGCGCTGCTGGTCGTCCTCCTCGTAGGGGAGGTCGATGGCGGAGGCAGCAAACACTTCCTCGGCGATGTAGATGGGGCTTCCCGTGCGCAGGGCCAGCGCGATGGAGTCAGAGGGCCGCGCGTCGATCTCGTGGATCTCCCCCTCGCGGTCGCGGATGAAGAGCGTGGCGTAGTACGTCGAGTCCTCGATGTGATCGATCACGACCATATCGAGTTCGCCGCCCATCGCGTCGATGACGTTCTGCAGCAGGTCGTGGGTGAGAGGTCGGGGGAACTCGCGCTCCTGCAGGGCAATGGCGATCGCGGTGGCCTCCGGGGTTCCGATCCAGATCGGGACGACCTTCTCCGACCCCTGGTCCTTCAAGAGCACCACGGGCGTGTTCTGATACGGATCGACCAACAGGGCCTTGATCTCCACTTCACGCATCGGCACGGCCTCCTCTCACTGCGCGTTTCCGGGTCGCTTGCCCACGGCATTATAGCAGGGGCCTTGGGGGAAGACAAAGCGATCGAGATCACCGTCCGCGCTCATCTTGAGCGGCGGTTGGCCTGCCCGTGGGCTTGGAGTATACTGCGCGTCGAGTATACTTCGCATCGCGCACCGCGGAATTCCGGGGAGGGAGGAACGATGTGCGGGATCATGGGGTACGTGGGGGCGCGCCCCATCGCCAAGGACGTCGTGCTTCAGGGGCTTAAGTCCCTGGAGTATCGGGGGTACGACTCCGCGGGGATCGCACTCATCCACAACGGAAAGCTCTGGGTGGAGAAGCGCGCGGGCAAGATCGACGAGCTGATCGCAGGGCTGAACCCCGAGGTGCCGCAGGGATGCACGGCAATCGGCCACACCCGCTGGGCCACCCACGGCCGCCCCACCGACGAGAACGCCCATCCCCACTTCGACTGCTCCCAAACGATCGCCGTGATCCACAACGGCATCATCGAGAACTACCGGGAGCTCAAAGAAGAACTCCTGGCCGAAGGGCATCGCTTCACCTCCCAGACGGACACCGAGGTGCTGGCCCATCTCATTGAGGAACACTCGGCGCACGCGGACAGCTTAGAGGACGCCGTGCGCGGGGCCCTCCAAGGCGTGCGAGGGGCTTACGCCATAGCAGTCCTCTCGCTCGAGCACCCCGACGAGATCGTCGCGGCCAAGACCGCCAGCCCCCTCGTCATCGGCCTGGGCGAGGGCGAGAACTTCCTCGCCTCGGACGTGCCCGCCCTCCTTCCCCACACCAAGCGGACGCTCTTCCTAAACGACGGCGAGATCGCCGTCCTGCGGCGAGACTCCGTGAAAATTATGGACTTCGAGGGCCGGGAGATCTCTCGGGAACCCACGGTGATCCGGTGGGACCCCATCACGGCCCAAAAGCAGGGCTTTAAGCACTTCATGCTTAAAGAGATCCACGAGCAGCCCCAGGCCGTGGCCAACACCCTCCACGGTCGGCTCGATCTCGAGAGCGGACGGATCTACCTGGACGAGATCGAGCTTTCCCCTGAAAGGACCCAACAACTCGAGGGGATCACGCTGATCGGCTGCGGGACGGCCTACCACGCCGCCTGGACGGCGAAGTACCTCTGGCAGCGGATTCTCAATCTGCCGATCACCGTGGAGCTGGCCTCGGAGTTCCGCTACGGGGAGCCCTACCTCTCCCCGAACACCCTGGTGGTCGCGGTCTCGCAGTCGGGGGAGACCGCGGACACCCTGGCGGGCGTCCGCCTGGCGAGGGAGAGGGGCGCACCCGTGTTGGCGATCACCAACACGATGGGCTCGTCGCTGAGCCGCGAGGCCGACTTCACGCTCTACACGCACGCCGGGCCGGAGATCGGGGTGGCCTCCACCAAGTGCTTCCTGGTGCAGCTTGCGGCCCTAGGGTTGTTGGGGTTGCGGCTGACGGAGCTGCGCGGCTCCCTCCCACAAGATTTGGACGTGCGCCGCGCGCTCGAGGCCCTCGCGGAAGCCCCCGGGTTGATCGAGAGGACCCTCAAGCTCGAGGAACCCATCCAAGCCCTGGCTCAGAAGTTTTACGACAAGCCCAACTTCCTGTACTTGGGGCGGGACCTCCTGTGTCCCATCGCCTACGAAGGGGCCCTCAAGCTCAAGGAGATCAGCTACATCCACGCCGAGGGCTACGCCGCCGGGGAGATGAAGCACGGACCCATCGCCCTCATCGACGAGAACATGCCCGTGGTGGTCTTGGTGACGAAGCACAGCGTCTACGAGAAGGTCTTCTCCAACATCGAAGAAGTAAAAGCCCGCAAGGGGATCGTCATCGCGCTCACCGACACCGAGAGCCCCGATTTGGCGCGGGTGGCGGACCACATCGTCACCGTCCCGGAGGCCGATCCCTGGGTGATCCCGATGGTCTTCACGGTCCCGCTGCAGCTCTTCGCCTACCACATCGCCGTGCTGCGGGGAACCGACGTCGACCAGCCGCGCAACCTCGCCAAGAGCGTCACCGTGGAGTGAGCGCTTCGTGAGGGTGGGTCTCCTTACTCCGTCTCCTTACTCCCAAAAGCGCTTCGAGACGAGCCGGGCGCTCAGCCCCTGTTCGTTGAGGGTGGCGACGAGCTCGAGCTTGTAGCGCCTCCCGTCCTTGGTAAGCCACAGGAGGGCGCGGACTTCCAGGCCCGTCTCGCTGCTGATTCGAACCGTGACCTCCTCGGGGACGAGGGTGATGACGGCGTCGGCCTCCCCGGGGTCGGATACGATGCGGATCCGTCGGCCCTCGAGCACGATCTCCAGCCCGTCGAGGACCTCGGGAGGGAGCTTGACGGCCTCGCCCGAGGGGGCCTCGATGGCGACCGTCTCCACGCCCTGCAGGGGGTCGGGCGCAGGCCAAAGGAGCACGATCCCCGCCGCGATCCCCACGATCACAAGAAGGAGCGTCCAGCGCTTCATGTCCCCTTCCCCGCCTCCCTTCTTCGAGTGCGTCCCCTTTAGTATATGGGGGAATCGCTGCGGGGGTTCAAATCAGAGCAGGGCCAGGCAAGGCAAGGCCAGGCCACCGGGGCCGGGGATGATGGGGATGGGGTGCAGGGTCAAAAGACGCGGATCTCGCGGTCGCCGGGGATCTCGATGCGGAAGCGGGGGGAGAAGCTGCTCACCACGCCCTGGATCTCGAAGACGTCGGGTCGGGTGCCCCGGGGGACCGTGACGCTGTACACCACGCGCAGCTCCTCGCCCGGCACCAGCGTGCGGAACCAGAGCCACTGGGCCTCGGAGCCCTTGAAGGCCGCTCCCTCGGGGTCCACGGACCCCACCCGCCAGCCCTCGGGGAGGTCCTCGTCGAGCCCCAGCCCGTTGATCGTCTCATTGATGAGGATCTCCACGGTCACCTGGAAGGCGCTCCCCGCCGGGACCCGGAAGCCCTCCAGGGGGCTCTCGATGGCCCGCCGGACCCGCACGGGCGCCGTGCGCACCCTTATGTCCCGCGAGGTGAGGGCCTGGCCTCCGGCCCCGTCCGTCACCCGCAGCGTCACCCGGTACGAGCCGCTTGCGTCGAAGAGATACGTCACGGTGGGCTCGTCGGTGCTGAGCTCAAAGACCCCGTCCCCGTCGAAGTCCCACTCGTAGCGGACCACCCCGGGGGAGGAGCCCCCGGCATCGAAGAGCACCTCCGTGTTGATGTCGGGGTCTTGGGGCTCAAAGAGGAAATCCGCTTGGGGCCCGCTCGCCGGCTGCCCCTGGGCCGTGCCCAAGAAGGCGCCCAGGAAGATGCCCAAAACGGACGTCAACCCACCCACAAGCAAGACAGCACCCAACGTCGCTCTGCGCGTGATCATCTCATCTCACACCCTTAAAGCTCAGAGTCATTCCTCCGGCAGCGGATCGAAGACGGAGGTGTCCGTCAGCCAATAGGCGACCAGCTCCTGCATGGTGCGGAAGTCGATCTTCTGCTTGTTCCCGGCGGCGTCCTCGGTGAAGGGGACCTCGATGCCCTCGCGCCACCAAGAGATCGCTTGGAGGATCTGGTTGAGGTCGATCCTGTGGGTGGGGAAGCCCTTAAGGTCCAGTGCGCGGTTGCTCGCGTCCCAGTGGGCGATCACCACCCGGATGGGGAAGCCCGATAGGATCTCCACCTGGGTGTCCCCGGTAACGGGGAGGCTCACCCGCGGCGAGGCGCTGCTCAGCGTCCCATCGATGCGGTAGGTCCCCGGGGTCTCGTCGTCCGGGACCGTGACCTCGTAGACGATCGTCTTGACCGTCCCCGGCTCGAGGATCTCCGTAAAGAGCCACTGCAGGTCCTCTAAGCGCAGCTCGGCGGTGGAATTGTCAACGGGGCGCACCACCCAGTCCTGGGGGACGTTCTCGTCGAGCCCCATGCCGTGGATCCGGGTGTTGGCCCGGATCGTGACCGTCACGCGGAACGTCTGGCCGGGGATCGTCTCGTCCACGGGGATGTAGGTGTCGATCTCGCGCCGGACGCTCAGCTTCGGGGTGAAGACCGTGAGCGTGCGGCTTACGGTCGCCTCCACCCCCTCGTCGCTTACGACCGTCAGGGTGACGGTGTACTCCCCGTCGGCGGCGTAGCGGTGGGTGGGGTTTTGCTCGAAGGCCCGGGTGCCGTCGCCGAAGTCCCAGGCCCACGAGACGATCTCGCCCCGGTTGAGGGTCGTCTCATCGTAGAACTGCACCTCGTCGAAGACCGTGGGCACCTCGGGCTCGAAGCGGAAGGCGGCGTCCACCGTCTGCGGCGGGGTGAAGACCGTGACGGTCTGGGTGGCGCTCATCTCCACCCCCTGGTCGCTGGTGACGGTGAGCGTGACGTCGTAGTTCCCGTCGGCCCGGTATCGGTGGCAGGGGTTCTGCTCCGTGGAGGTCGTCCCGTCGCCGAAGTTCCAAAGCCAGGCGACGATCCGCCCGGCCTCGACGCTGCTCAGATCCGTAAAGCAGACCTCGTCGAAGCGGGTGGGGTTCGGGGGCTCGAAGCGGAAGTCGACCGTCACGCGCGGCGGGCGGGGGCGGACCTCCACGGACAGCCGGGGCAGGTCCCGCTCGACCTCCCGGCCCCGGAAGTCGAAGAAGCGAAGGCTCGAGGGGTCTTCCGTCAGGGCGAAGAGCCCCTCCTTCGTGCCGCTTACGAGGAACTGCGCCCGCCAGCGCTCGTTGGGGCGGAGGCCCGTAAGGTACCACGTAAGCGTCGTGGTGCCGTCGAAGTTCGTGGCCACCCGCGCGGGCGGGTTCTCCAGGGCCTGCTCGTACCGCAGCCCCTCCGCCAGGGTCTGGACGATCTCGACGTCCCGAAGGAGGGGCTCGTCGGGGCTGATCTGCACCTGCAGGATCTGGTCGATGATCGCGTCGTGGAAGGCGGGGAAGAACTCGCCGCCCGTGATCCGGGCGATCTCCTCCATCAGGGCGCGATTGATGGATCGGCCCACGCCCACGGGGTAGATGACGATGCCCCGCTCGGCGGCCTTGCGCGCCTCGTCCAGGGGATCGCGGCCGAAGTTCGTCCGCCCGTCCGTCAGCAGGATCTCGATGAGCTCCACGTCCGTGCGGCCGTTGATGGTGAGCTCGTCGGTGGCCACGGCCATCCCCTCGCCCAGGGCCGTCTTCCCCTCCGTCACGAGGCCCCGGAGGGCTTGGCGAACCGCCTGGGACTGGGTCGCGGACACCAGGCGCACGTCCAGCCGCCCCTCGGTGGCGAACGAGACCAATCCCACCCGGTCGTTCGGCCCCAGGCGGTCGAGGATGCGCTCGGCGGCCTCGACCGCGTCCTCGATGGGGAAGCTGGCCGAGCGGTCGACCACGAGCATGATATCGGCGTTCAGGCGCCTCGGCCGTTCGGCCGTCTCCAGTTCGATCGTAACGGTTGCCCGCTCCGGCTCGACCTCGGCGCCGCGGATGAAGATGCGGTCGGGATCGACGCTCATCCGGACGTCGAGGAGCGGCATCGCCGCCGTTTGGGTCTGGGGCTGCGCCTGCGGCGTGCCGGGGAGCATCGCCCCCAGAATCAGCAACAAGAACGCGCTCAACAGCCCGAGCCGGAGCCGACGTTGGTGCTGGCGCTGGCGTTGGCGTTGACGCTGACGCTTAAGTCCCCCCTCCCGGCCCGGGTCTCGGCTTCTTTGGTCTCTCAGCTGAGCCATCCCCGTGTTCGCCCTCCTTTTACCCCTTCTGTGCTCTCCTCGGCTCTTTGGGTTTTATTTATCTGTCCCGCGGCTTTTGGCTTGTTCTTGTTCTTGCCCTTGTTGGGTTTGTGTTTGGTTCGGGCTTCGCGATCAGTTCGGCGGGGCCGCCGCGCCCGGGAGCGGCCGGTCGACGGGGGTGTCCGTCAGCCAGTGGGCGATCAGCGTCTTGATCATGTCGAAGTCGATCATCCGGCCGCAGGTGCCGGGCACGTCCACGTCTTCCAGCCAGAAGGCGATCGCGGCCTGGATCTGGTCGAATTGAATGAGGTTGGAGAGCGTGACGTCGATGTCGTTCTCGACGGTGTCGAGGTGGGCGATCGCCACCGGAACGGAGAGGCACTCCACCAGCTGGACTTCCGTGTCGCCGCCGGTGAGGGCCTCAAAGCTCGGGATCACGCTCTGGCTGCTCCCCTGGAACCGCACCGTGCCGGTGCTCGTGTCCTCGGCGGGCACGGTGACCTCGTAGACGATCGTGCGCCGCTGGCCCGCGGTCAGCTTCTCGGAGAAGACCCACTCGCGGGTGGGGCGCTTGAACACGGCCCCTCCGCTGTCGACGGCCTTGATCTCCCAGCGGACGGGGAAGATCTCCCGCACCCCGAAGCCCGCAAGGTCCGTCAAGGCTTCGATCTCGAGCTTCACGGTGAAGACCCGGCCCGCGGTGTCCCCCGGCAGGTAGACCTGCGAGAAGGGGAGCGGCGTGAGGATCGAGCGGACCACCACGGCCCCTTGGCCGGGCTGCTCCGGGATCTCCTCGTCGACGGGGATCCCCTGGAGCTGGCGCGCTACCAGCTGTTTCATCGTCTCAAACGTCAGTTGGGCGTCGCAGGTGGCGGGCACGCCCGCGTCCTCGAGCCAGTAGGAGAAGGCCCGCTGGAGCTGGTCCGCGGTGATGTACTCGTCCAAGCGCAGGTTCACGACGTCCTGGAGGGTGAGGTGCGAGATGGCCACCGGGATGGAGAGGCAGTCCACCAGCGCGATCTCCGATTCGCCCGATACCGTCGTAAGGAACGCGGGCGAGGCGCTCTCGAGGGTCCCCGTGATCTCGAAGATCCGCGGCAGCGGCCCCAACGCCGCCTCGGGGCGCACGGTCACGTCGTAGACCACGCGGCGGATCTCGTTGGCTTGGATGGTCTCGGCCCAGACGAACTGGGTTTCGGCGCGCTTGAACGTCGCGCCCCCCGTGTCGATGGGGGTTACCTCGAACCCCGGAGGGAGGTCCTCGTCAAGCCCCAAGCCGTTTACGGGCAGCCCGGCCTCGATCTCGATGGTCACCCGGAAGGTGAACCCCGGGGCCGCCTCGGGGGTGGAGATGCGCCGGATGGCCCGGACGCTCACCTCCACGATGCGAACCGTCTTCGTGACGGTCGCGGTAATCCCTTGGTCGTCCACCACCTTGAGGGTCACCGGGAACTCGCCCACCTCGGTGAAGGTGTGCTCGATGGTGGGGGAGGCGGTGCTCACCTCGAAGATCCCATCCCCGTTGAAGTCCCACTCGTAGCGCACGATGGCCCGTCCGGGCGAGGGGCGCGAGGCCCGGGCGTCGAACGTCACCGAAACCCCCACCCCCGGCGTCTCGGGGCTAAACGTGAAGTCCGCTACCGGGGGGACGCCGAACTGGGCCGTCAGCGTGATGGGGGCGGTGAGGCTGGGCAGCAGGATCGTCTCGGGATTTTGGAGTTCCCCGCTTAAGGCCGCAAACTCCAGGATGCCCGCCCCGAACTGCGGGGTGATCGTGATCTGAAAGCTCTCGGGCAGGGGACCCAGGGCGAGCCCGTCGCCGTACCCCGGCTGCCAGGTCCAGTTCACCTGGGCCGTGGGCGGGGTGAGCGACCAGACGTCGTCCGGGTCGTCCTGCACGAGGAACTGCACGCCCTGGGGGAGCCCATCAAAGGCGAAGGTGGCGCTCCCGGGGCTTGCGTCCGCCCGCCCGTGCAGAATGACCAAGCTGAGCGTCCCGGTGGTGGTGTCCTCGTAGAAGAAGAGGAGGCTTCGCCCGACCTGCTCGAGCCCCGTGTTGGACTGGAAGTTGGCGTAATTGTAAAACTGCACGACGTCCTGCGGGTTCTTGAGCGGCACCAAGGTCGCGCTGAAGTCCCCCTGCTGTAGGGTGAAGAAGACCGTCGGGGTTGGCTGCGGGGTTTGGGCCGTCGCTTCTGGGGGCGCGACGATCCCTACCCCACCCCAGATCCAGAGAATAAAGCCGAGCAGAGGAGCTAAGCCGGTCCGACCTCTCATTCCAGGCCTCCTTTTCTCATGAGCGATTCCACGCTGGCAAGGGTTCTGATCTCGATCGGATATTCGGATCTGTCCCCACTATAGCACCCGCGTGGGACCGCATACTGTGACGCAGGCTACGTCTCTCGAACCCCACCGAGCATCCGGGAGAAGACTACCCGAAACGGGAGAATCGCGTCAAGTCCTCCGCGGCCCTTCGGCATCGGCGCCGTTAAGAAGAGCGAGATGGGGTAGACTGGAAGGGAGGTGATGCCGATGACGATTACCTTCCACAAGCTGGGCCAACTCTTCCGAGAACACGGAG
>JALUUA010000115.1 GCA_027021605.1 Candidatus Bipolaricaulota bacterium
CATCGCAGAGATCATCGGAGCATCACCCGTTGGCTGCGGATGTTCGCTTGGTTCCACAATCATCATCTCGTCCTCAAGGAGGTTTTCTCCATTTCTTAACGGTGCCCACCAACCAAGGGAGGGGAGAAGTCACGGGCAATGAGGGTCAACCCGAGGCGAGGATCTTTTGGTAGAGCTGCTCCGTCTCGGGAAGGGGGTCAACGTCCAGCTCGCGGGCCAGAAGCTCCCGGAGGCGACGATACTGGGCCAGCGCCTCGTCCCGACGGCCCTGCTTCCAGAGATACTCCATGAGCGCGCGGTGGATCGTCTCCCGCACGGGCTCGCGCACGAGCGCCTTGCGGCAGAGCCACGCCGCCCCGGCGTAATCCCCCTCGGCCGCCAGGAGGGCAGCCATCCGCTGAAGGAGATCGAGGTAGAGCTCCTTTAAGCGCTCGCGCTCCTCCGCACACCAGTCCTCGTAGCGGTCCTCCTCTAAGTAATCACCGCCGTAGAGCGCCTCCGCTTCGCGGTAGCACCGCAGGGCTTCGTCCCGCTGCCCGCGCCGCTCGAGGGCGTAGCCCTCGCGCAGCCGGCTCTCGAAGACGTCAGCGTCCACCCACAGCCCCTCCCGGCGCAACAGATAAGCTCCGTTCTCCGTGTGCACCAGGTCGGGATCGAGGCCGAGGGCGCCCAGCTCCTGGCGCAGGGCGTAGACCGTGACCTTGAGGCGATCCCGCCCTCGGGGCTCGGGAAGGCCGGGCCACAGCGCTTCCAAGAGCTGCTCGCGCGGAACCGCCCGGCCCCGGTAGGTGACGAGCACCTTGAGCAGCGTGATCGCCTGCTTGCGCCTCCAGCGCTCGAGGGGCACGCCCCGACCGCCCACGATTAGGGCAAAGCGCCCCAGCGTGAAGATCCGAAGGAGGTTCAGGCCCTTGTCCCGCTCCTCCTCCCCTCGGGCGACGACACCGCCTCGGGCTCGGTCCCGGTCCCGGTCTCGGTCCCGGTCGGAAGCCAACTTGGCCTCATACGGCCGCAAGAAGATGACCGCGGAGATCTCCTCGTCGTGGGCCTGGGGGATGGCGATGCTGCTTAAGCTCAGCTTCACCCAGTGGCCCTCCTTGTGGCGGCCCAAGCAGCAGCGGACCCCGTAGGGCTGGCAACAGCCGAAGCAGAGCTTGGCGTGGCAATCGGGGGTGCACAGGGGGCGGCCGTCGGGAAAGAGCCCTTGGAGGACGTCCCAGCACGGGCGGTCTAAGACCTCCGCTTCGCGATACCCCAGCAGCTCCTCCGCCCGCTCGTTCCACGCGATCACCCGCAGCTCGGGATCGACGGCGAACGCCGCGTCGGAGGAGAACGTCACCAGATCCCGGGCTTGCACCATGGGCCCTCATCCCCCTTCGGTCACCGCGATGTTACCAAGGGGAAGCCCCGCCCGGCAACAACCGGGACCGGGGGTGGCTTGGCGCCGAGCGACGGCGTACAATGCCGGTGTCCTGTGTAAGGAGGGATGCGATGCCCGAGAGGCCGGAAGCGGAGGAGCCCCGGCAAGGGGGGGAAGGGGAGGGGAAGGGGAAGGAGACGGCAATCCCCCCGATCCCCTTGGCGTTTTTGTTGTGCGACCAGGTGATCACGGACGCGGCCACGAAGAAGAAGACCGTGGTGGGGATCTTCGACCGCATTTGGGTCTCGAAGTTCCCCACGGAGCACAAGCCCGTAGCCCTCTACGCCCGGATGTACGACGCGGTAGGCGAGCACGAGGTCAAAGTCGAGTACGTCAAAGTAAGCGATGAGACGGTGCTCGCCCAGGCCACGGGGAAGCTCCACGTCCAAGACCGCCACAAGCCCGTGGAGTTCGCGATCTCGTTCTCGGCGATCCCGATCCCCGAGCCGGGGGAGTACGAGTTCCGCCTCTGGGTGGGGAACCGCTACGTGCAGCGGGTGCGCTTTACCGCGGAGCTTCTGCCGACGCAGCAGAGATAGGCGCTTGAACAGTTGACCACCATACCGGCAGGGAGGTCGTATGGCACGATTTATCCTAAGCGATTACGTAGAGGAAGCCTTGGCCCAAGCGGTTTACGACAAGTTAGAGGATGGAACGTTCTCCGGACGAATCCCGGTCTGCAAAGGGGTCATCGCGTTTGGCAAGACCCTGCGAGAGTGTGAGGAAGAGCTACGCTCCACCCTGGAAGACTGGATTTGGCTGGGACTTAAACTCGGGCATTCCCTGCCCGTAATCGGGGGCATCGACCTCAACCAAGAGCCAAAGCGTGAGCCGGTGGACACCCTGTAAGCGCCGGGACTTCATTCAGAGATTGCGTCGCCTCGGCTTCGATGGACCCTTCGCCGGAGGGAAGCACCAGTTTATGGTTTACGGACAGCACCGCCTGGCAATTCCTTCCAGCCCGGAGTACTCTGTTCCCCAGCTACGAGCACTGATTCGAGAAGTGGAGCGGATTCTCCATCGCCGCATCACGTTAAAAGACTGGAATCGCTTAAAGGGGTGACTCCAATCCATGACTGCGAATGAACCCAACGTCGATCTAGGCCGCAAGAAGCTCGACTGGGCACGCAACCACATGCCGATCCACGCCCGCCTGCGCCAGATTTACGGGGAGAAGAAGCCCTTCGAGGGCCTGACGGTCGCCGTCTGCTCGCATCTGGAGGCCAAGACCGGGATCTTGATCGAGACCCTGGCCGCCGCGGGCGCCCACGTGGTGTTCACGGGCAGCGAGCCCATGAGCACCCAGGACGACGTGGTGGCTGCCTTAAACGAGCAGCCCAACATCACGGGACACGCCAAACGGGGTCTAAGCGACGAGGAGTTTGAGGAAATCCAGCTGAGAGTCTTAGACCACGAGCCCGATCTCATCATCGACGACGCCGCGGAACTGACCGCCCGGATGTACGCCAAGCGGCCCGAGCTGGCCGAGAAAGTGATCGGGATGTGCGAGCAGACCACAACGGGCGTCCACCGCCTGGAAGCGATGCAGAAGCAGGGCATCCTCAAATTTCCGGCCTACGCCGTAAACGACACCCCCATGAAGCATCTGTTCGACAACGTCCACGGGACGGGCGAGTCGTCCATCGCGAACTTCATGGTCGTCACCAACTTGCTGATCGCGGGCAAGCGGGTGGTCGTAGCGGGCTTCGGGTACTGCGGCCGGGGCCTGGCGCGCAAGCTGCGCAGCCTGGGGGCCAAAGTGATCGTCACGGAGGTGGACCCCCGCAAGGCGCTCCAGGCGCACATGGAGGGCTTCGAGGTCATGCCCATGGAGAAGGCCGCGCCCCTGGGCGACTTCTTCCTCACCGCCACGGGGAACCGCGACGTGATCCGAAGGGAGCACTTTGAAAAGATGAAGGACGGGGCCGTGTTGGCGAACTCGGGCCACTTCAACGTCGAAATCGCGTTGAAAGACTTGGAGGAGCTGGCCCGATCTCAACGGGAGGTGCGGCCCGGCATCACGGAATATACGCTGCCTGACGGGCGGCGCATCAACGTGATCGCGGAGGGGCGCTTGGTCAATCTGACGGCCCCCACCTCGATGGGCCACCCTGTGGAGGTCATGGACCAGACGTTCGCGATGCAGTTCGTGGCCGCTCTGCATCTCCTAGAGCACCGCGAGGAGCTGGAGCCCCGGGTGTACCCCGTGCCCGACGAGGTCGACCGCCGGGTGGCCGAGATCAAGTTAGAAACCCTGGGGATCGAGATCGACAGCCTCATTGAGTCGCAGAAGCGCTACCTCGAAGCCTGGAAGTACGAGGACATCAAGTTTTAGGCGGGCAAGGCGGCCACCCAGACTCGCTCGTGCGGTACCGCTTGCCCTTCCGAGCGAGCTGCCCTCACGAGCCCACGATGAGCTCGTGGCGGTCCGAGGGGCGCCTTCGCCCGATGCGCAACGAGCCGATGGGAACCCGGCCGATGACGCCCACCACGCACTCCCGCCCGTCGATCTCCATGGTGACCAGCTCCTCGAGCTGGAAGTGCTTATATCGCAGGAGGCGCTCGACGACGGCGGGCTCGTAGCTGCTCACCCAGGCCCGGCGGTCGCGGCCCGTGAAGTGAATCGCCGTCTCGTTCTCCTTGGGGTGGGCCGTCGGATCGGCCTTGATGGGCTGTCCCTCGTACTTTCGCTTGATGCGATAGGCGTTCTGCAGCTTCTTCAAGGGTCTCTCACCACGCTCCGCCGCTATAATACCGATATTTCGCGGAAAATCAACGCTTGACCGCAGATCTTCGCGCTTGGTCTCCGAGGCCCGCGGGGCTTATACTCCCACCCATGGGAGAGTCGGTGCAGGCGTTGCTCCTCGAGGTCCTCCGTCTGCCCTACGTCCAGGCGCTGCTCTGGGGGGTGGGGTCCGTACTGGCCGCCAAGCTGATGGACCTCTTGGTGACCCGATCGTTGCGACGGCTTGCGCGGCACACCCGGACGACCCTGGACGATCAGATCATCGACGTCCTCCACAGCCCCGTCTTCCTGAGCGTGGTGCTCGTGGGGCTGGCCTTCGCCGCCGAGGCCCTCGCGCTCCCCGAGACCTTGGGTTTCGTCGTTCAGGGGGCCTTGAAGACGCTGGCGATCCTGCTGTGGACCGGGGCCCTCCTGAGGATCACGGGCATCTTGCTGGAGCGCTTAAGCCGCCTGGCAGACCGGGTGCGCTGGCTCGACGCACGGACGCTCCCGCTCTTCTCGAACACGGCCAAGGTCGCGATCGTGGGCCTGGCCGCGTACTTCTTGATGTTGAGTTGGAACATCGAGGTGACGGCCTGGCTCGCCTCGGCGGGGATCGTGGGGCTGGCGCTGGGCTTGGCGGCCCGCGATACATTAGCCAATCTCTTTGGGGGGCTGGCCATCTTGGTGGACGCCCCCTACAAGGTGGGGGACTTCATCCTGCTGGACACGGGGGAGCGCGGGCGGGTTACCAAAATTGGGCTGCGCAGCACCCGGATTCTCACCCGAGACGACATCGAGATCACGATCCCGAATGCCCAGATCGCCAACGCCAAGATCGTGAACGAATCGGGTGGGCCGTGGCAGAAGGAGCGGGTGCGCGTCACGGTGAGCGTCGCTTATGGCTCCAACATCGACCGCGTGCGGGAGGTGCTCCTGGGGGCTGCCCGCTCCGTGGCGGAGGTGAGCCGGGAGCCGGAGCCCCGGGTGCGCTTTCGCGAGATGGGCGAGTCGGGCTTGATCTTCCAGGTGTTGGCTTGGATTGATGAGCCCGTGCTGCGGGGCCGTGCCGTGGACGCGCTCAACACCGCGATCTACAACCGACTCCGGGAGGCGGGCATTGAAATCCCGTTCCCCCAGCGCGTGGTGCACCTGCGTCCGGAGGCCGAAGCCGAAGGGGAACCCCCTTCCTCCTCCCCACCCGAGCGGACGACGGGTTGAACGGATCTGTGCCGATGAGGTATAAATCCAGCCGGGCCCAAAAGGCCAAAAAGGTCCCCTTCCCAAGGAGCAAATCAAGGGTAACCCTGAACACTGTGAGGGGACAGGGACAGAGAGGAGAGGGGTATGAACCCAGCACAAGTCGCGAAGGACAAAGAAGGCACGGGGCAAACGGAGACCCAGGTCCGGACGATCCCCGTAGCGCGGGGGGACGGGATCGGCCCCGAGATCATGGACGCTTGTCTGCATATCTTGATGGAGGCCGGGGCGCGCATCGAGCCCGTCTTCGTGGAGATCGGGGAAAAGGTCTATCAGCAGGGCCACAGCGCCGGGATCACCCCCGAGACGTGGGAGATCCTCCGCAAATACAAAATATTCTATAAAGCCCCCATCACCACGCCCCAAGGGGGTGGGTATAAGAGCCTAAACGTCACGGTGCGCAAGGCGTTCGGGCTCTTCGCCAACGTCCGCCCGGCGGTGAGCTACGCCCCCGTGATCCCCACCAAATACCCCGGCATGGACGTCGTCGTGATCCGGGAAAACGAAGAGGATTTGTACGCGGGGATTGAATATCAACTCACGCCCGAGGTGGTGGAGTCCCTCAAGATCTTGACCCGGCCCGGCTGTGAGCGGATCGTGCGGTTCGCCTTCGAGTACGCCCGCGCCTACGGGCGCAAAAAAGTGACGTGCATGACCAAGGACAACATCCTGAAGCTCACGGACGGGCTCTTCCACAAGGTCTTCGACGAGATCGCGAAAGAATATCCCGATATCGAGGCCGAGCACTGGATCGTGGACATCGGGACCGCCAAGCTGGCCGACACCCCCGAACAGTTCGACGTGGTGGTCATGCCCAACCTGTACGGGGACATCGCCTCGGACATGCTCGCCCAGATCGCGGGCTCCGTGGGCCTGGCCCCCGGGGCCAATATTGGGGAAGAGTACGCGATGTTCGAGGCCATCCACGGAAGCGCTCCGCGCCACGCGGGGCAGAACAAGGCCAACCCCTCGGGACTGCTGTTGGCGGGCGTGATGATGCTCGTCCACATCGGCCAGGGTGATGTTGCCGAGCGGGTCCACAACGCCTGGCTCAAGACCCTGGAGGACAAGATCTGGACCTACGATCTGGTGCGGAAGGCCAAGGCCGCCGGCATTACGGGCTACCGAGAGGTGGGGACGCGGGAGTTCGCCGAGGCCGTGGTGGAGCGCTTGGGCGAGGAGCCCACGCATCTCAAGCCCGTTCACTACGCGGGGAAGGCCATGCCGCTCAAGTTCCCCACCACCGATGTGCGCTCCCGGAGGATGGACCTCGACGGTGTCGACGTGTTCATCCGCGAGGGGACGAAGACGGCGGAGGAGCTGGGGCGGCTCTTGGAGGGGCTGGCCGGGCCCGAGTTTCAGTTGGTGATGATCAGCAACCGGGGGCAGAAGGTCTACCCCGATGCGATGCCCGGGGCGTACTGCTCCGACAGCTGGCGGTGTCGCTTCAAGGTCGCCGGAGACGATAACGCGAAGATAACACCTGCCGCGGTCCGCGCGCTGCTGGAGCGCATTGAGGGGGCCGGGCTGGAGTGGGCCAAGCTGGAGAAGCTCTACCTTCTGGAGGGCGAGCGGGCCTACAGCTTGGGGCAGGGGGAATAAAGCAAAGCTAGCGAATCTCTACCTGCCCCGTGTCCTCACGAATCCAGACGCGGCCCTCGGCCAGCAGCTCAAGGGCCCTTTGGTAGGCCGGGCCATCGCAGGCCCACTTCATGCGTTCTTGGTGCTCCTCGGGGGAAATACCGGGCTCCACCTCTAGGGGCTCCGAAAGGGCGAGGATCGGTCCGCCGTCCACCTCTTCCGTCACCAGGTGCACCGTGGAGCGGGTGAATTTCTCGCCAGCCTCGATCGCCTTGCGCACCACGTCGAGACCAACGTACTTGCGACGCCCCAGTTCGTCCGTAATCGTGAGATCGGCGGGGTGGACGTTGAGGATGCGCAGGCGATAAGTGCTCAGCAGGGGCTCGGTGACGATCAGCATAAACCCCGAGAGCATCAGCACGTCCGAGTCCCACTTCTCGATGCGCTTCAGCACCTCGGCGAAGTACGCCTCGCGGGCCTTGAGGTCCTGGAAGGAAGCCCCACGCTCTTTTAGGAATCCCCGAAACGGGAGGACCTCCACGGGGATTCCCGCTTTCTTAGCGATGGAGATGCCCGAAGCGTCCGGACGGTCCGTGAGGGCCCCGACGAACTCGTACTTCTCGCCCAGATTGGGATCGTGTTCCAACAAGTATTTGAGGGCGCTGGCGCCGCCGGAGAACAGCACGACGACGCGCATCTTCCGCCCCGGTTGCGGGCGATAGAGGGGCTTCCTGATGCTGATGCTCATGCTCCCGCTTCGTCAGAAAGGGCCTTGAGGGCGATGTCCCGGCGGTAGCGCATCCCGCGGAACGAGATTTTCTCGACCGCGGCGTAGGCCCGCGCGCGGGCCTCGGCGATGGTCGTGCCCAAGCCTGTTACGCCTAGAATGCGCCCGCCCTTCGTGTAAAACTTCCCGCCCCGGAACTCCGTCCCGGCGTGGTAGACGATCACGTCCTCCATCTGCTCGGCCTCTTCGAGCCCGTGGATCTCCTCGTTCTGGTGGGTGTAGCGCTCGGGGTAGCCTTCCACGGCGATCACCACGCAGACGGCTGCGCCCTCGCGCCACTTCAGCTCCACGCCCTCGAGCCGTCCCTCGACGCACGCCCGCAGGACGGGATAGAGGTCGCTCTCCAAGAGAGCTAAGATGGGCTGCGCCTCGGGGTCGCCGAAGCGGACGTTATATTCGAGCACGTAGGGCTTCCCCTTGGGATCGATCATCAACCCCAAGTAGAGGACCCCGGCATCCGTGAGGCCCTCCTCCTCCATCCCCAGGAGGGTGGGCAGCAGGATCTCTTGCTCGACGCGCTCGTACACCTTCTCGTTTACGAGGGGGGCCGGGGCGTAGGCCCCCATTCCGCCCGTGTTCGGACCCTCATCGCTATCGTAGGCCCTCTTGTGGTCTTGAGCCGGAGGGAGGGTGGCGAGCGTCCTCCCGTCCGTGAGCGCCAGAACGGACGCCTCCCGACCGCGGAGGGCCTCCTCCACGACCACGCGCTCCCCCACCCCGCAAAATTTTTCGTCGAAAAGCCTGTGAAGGGCCTCCTTAGCCTCCTCGAGGGAAAACGCGGGGAACGCCCCCTTCCCGGCGCACAGCTCGTCGGCTTTTATAAAGAATTTCCGATCGGGGTCTTCTTGAAATTGCTCTTGGAAAAAGCGCAGCGCCGGGGTTAAGCGCTCGAAGACCCAGAAGGGGGCCGTCGGGATGGCGTACTTCTGCATGAACCGCTTGGCGAAGACCTTGCTCCCCTCCAGCTGCGCGGCAGCCTTCCCGAAGCCGAAGATGGGGAGGTCATGCCGGCGAAAGTGATCCACAATGCCTTCCACAAGGGGCTGCTCGGGGCCTACGACCGTAAGATCTATGGATTCCCGGGTGGCGAAGGCCACCAGATCCCGAGGGTCTTTCAGGAGCACGTTGGAGACGTTCTCCATCGCAGCGGTGCCGCCGTTGCCCGGGGCCGCGAAGACGTACTCGACGTCTCGATCGTCGGCCAGGGCCTTGACGAGGGCGTGCTCCCGCCCGCCGCTGCCGATCACGAGGACTTTCGCTTTAGTCATGGCGCTTTTGGGTCCACTCTTTTCGGGAAATCCCGGCCTGCTTGAGGACGCGCCGCAGGAGATCCACGCCGATCTCCTTACGATGCGGGTTCGGGATTGTTACCGTAATATTCCCTTTGACCATGTAGGGGTGCTTCCCTTCTTGATAGGGGCCTTCAAAGCCGAAGGCTTTCATTCGCTGTACAAACTCCCTCCACGAGATCGGGGTCAGCCGAGTCACGGGATCTTAACTTCTTGAGGCTCTTCAATGCGCACCTTGCCTATTGGGGGCAGGGTCAATCCACGCTTGAGACGAAGGATGATCCAGCCTTGCAGAACTTCCTCCAGATTTTTGCGACATTCCTCTAAGGTCTTCCCGGTAGCCCATACCCCTTGACAAACAGGGATTTCCCCGTAATAAGGCTCCTCATCGTCAATGATCTCGTAGTGCGCCTTCTCCATAGCCGCTTGGATGTAGCGCAGAAGCATGAGGATCACCGGCCCTATTCTAGCGCAGCCCTTCCGGGTAGCCAAACCCCATGCGAGCAATGATTGCTCTGAAACGGGAGAGAGCAGGCGGATGACCCTCTG
This sequence comes from Candidatus Bipolaricaulota bacterium, assembly GCA_027021605.1. GTDB lineage: Bacteria > Bipolaricaulota > Bipolaricaulia > RBG-16-55-9 > RBG-16-55-9 > JALUUA01. The sequence goes on from JALUUA010000115.1 coordinate 9,612, forward strand.
CCCTCAAAGCTTGCCCTCCTTGCGATCCTCTTCGTCCCGCTTAGGATCGCGCTCCTCCGGGGGGCCGTAGCCGCCCCCGCCCGGCGTCCTTATGCTGATCACGTCGCCGGGCTCAAGCTCAATCACGCCCTTGGCGGGCAGCTCCCGCTCCTCCCCGTCCCGAATCAAGACGTTTTGGCCGGGCGCGCCGGGCCCGCCCCCCAGCAGCCCGTAGGGCCGCGATCGTCGGCGATCCGTGAGCAGCGAGAGGGTCGCCCTGTGATCCACAATGCGGATGTCCCGCCGAATCCCGAGGCCGCCGCGCCACCTTCCCCGTCCGCCCGTGCCGGGACGCAGCTCGTAGCGCTCCACCCGTAAGGGGTAGGCTGTCTCCAGCGCTTCCACGGGCGTGTTGAGCGTGTTGCTCATGTGGCAGTGGACCCCGTCGAGCCCGTCTTTGCCGCGCCGGGCCCCGAACCCGCCCCCGATCGTCTCGTACAGGGTGTACGGCCCGCCCGTCCGCGGGTCGATCCCTCCCAAGGCGACGTTGTTCATCGTCCCCTGACAGGCCGCCGGCGCCTTCTCGGGTGCCGCCTGCGCCAAAGCCCCGATGAGCACGTCCACGATGCGCTGGCTCGCCTCCAGATTCCCGCCCACGACGGCAGCGGGGGGCTTTGCGTTCACCACGGTGCCCTCCGGCGCGACGATCGTGATGGGCCGATAGGCCCCGTCGTTCGGCGGCACCCCCGGGTCCGTAAAGCAGCGGATCGCGTAGTACGTCGCGGAGGCCGTGACGGCGTAGACGGCGTTGATGGGGCCCTCCACCTGAGGGCTTGAGCCCGTGAAATCCACCCTCACCTCACCCCGTTCGGCGTCGATCGTGACGGCAGCTCGAATTCTTATGTCCCGAGCGGAGCGCCCGTCGTCGTCCAGGGCGTCCTCGAAGCGATAGGCCCCCGACTTTAACGCCTTTAGGGCAGCCCGCAGACGCTTTTCGGAGTAGTCGAGCAGCGCGTCGACGATCTCGCGGAAGCGCTCCAGGCCGTACCGCTCGATGAGCTCCAGAAACCGTCGTCGGCCCGTCTCGTTGGCCGCGTACTGCGCTCGCAAGTCCCCTAAGCGCTCCTTGGGGGTGCGGACGTTCGCCAAGATCAGCTCCAACAGATCGCGATCCCAGCGGCCCCGGCGCCGGAGCTTGACGGGCGGGATTCGCAGCCCTTCTTGGTAGATCTCCGAGGCGTCCGCAGGGATGCTGCCGGGGCGCATCCCCCCGATGTCGGCGTGGTGCGCCCGATTGGCGGCATAGCCCACCAGTTCGTCCCGATGGAAGATGGGGGTTATGAACGTGAGGTCCGGGAGGTGGGCCCCGCCCCGGAAGGGGTCGTTGAGCACGATGACGTCGCCGGGCTCCGGCTCCTTGAGCTCTTGGAGGGCGGCCTTCACGGAGAAGGGCATCGCGCCCAGGTGCACGGGCATCCCCCACGACTGGGCGATCATGCGGCCCTTCTCGTCGAAGAGGGCTGAGGAGCAGTCGCGTCGCTCCTTGATGTTGGGGCTGTAGCTGCTCCGGACGAGCGCGAGGTTCATCTCGTCGGCGACGCCCTCCAGGGCGTTTCGCGCGACTTCCAGGGTGATGGGATCCACTCGAGTGCGCATGGACGATCACGATCACGTTCGCGATCGAGCTGCTCCAAGCAAGGTCTCGTTATCGTAGGGGATAACGCCCTCCTCGGCAACGGCACGGAGCATTACAGGAACATTGCGGGAACGTAGGAGGAGGGGTAAGCTGAGGCCGAGTGGAGCGTGACGGAAGCGATGAAGGTTCAGCTGGTGGACGAGAAGAAGGAGATCGTAGAGGGGCCGTACACCATTCGGCTGGGGGGCTGGACGCTGGAGCGCTACCTCCGGGAGGCCCCGGAATCCGCGATCTGGGAGTTCGTCCGCGGGGAGGTCGTGATGCACTCACCGGCGACGGCGGAGCATCAAGATTTGGTTCGTTTCCTGCTGCGTCTTTTGGACGGTTATTGCGAGGCGCGGGGGTGGGGCAAGGTCTTGACCGGCCCTGCAGCCGTCCAACTGGCCCCCGACGTCGTGCGCGAGCCGGACCTCTTCGTCCTCCCCCCGGAGGAGGTGCCCAAAGCCCGGGGCACCCCCCTGCGGGCGCGACCGGCGCTCGTGATCGAGGTCATCAGCCCCTCCACCCGGACGATCGACCTCGTGGAGAAGGCCCAAGATTACGCCGCTGCGCGGATCCCGGAGTACTGGGCCGTCGACCTGGAACGCCGGGAGCTGGCGGTCCATCGACAAGGGTCCGAGGCGGGAGGCTACCGTGTCGAGCGGGTCGCCTCGGGACAGGTGGAAAGCTCGGCAGTGCCCGGCTTCTGGCTGGAAGCAGACTGGCTTTGGCAGGAGCCCTTGCCCTCCGTGAACCCGTGTCTCCAAGCCCTCCTGCAGCCCTCGGGTTGAAGGCCCTACCCCAGCAGGCGGAGCAACACCGTACCGTAGGCGTCGGCGTGTGCCCGCACCCCCGGCGGCACCAAAGCCGTCGCGTCCCGCCCCTCGAGAACGGCGGGGCCTACGAT
>JALUUA010000116.1 GCA_027021605.1 Candidatus Bipolaricaulota bacterium
GACCCCGACGAACCCTCTTATGAAGATCACGGACCTCGCCGCGGTGGCCGAACTCAAGGGAAACGCGCTGCTGGCCGTGGACAACACCTTCGCATCGCCCTATCTGCAGCGTCCCCTAGAGCTGGGAGCCGACTTGGTGTTACACAGCTCGACGAAATATTTGGGGGGCCACAGCGACCTCATCGGCGGGGCGGTGATGACGAACGACCCCGAGCTGTACGAGCAGCTCAAATTTATTCAAAAATCCGTGGGCGCGGTCCCCTCGCCCTTCGACTGCTTTCTGGTGCACCGGGGGATCAAGACGCTGGCCGTCCGCATGAGCGCCCACTGCGAGAACGCCCGCCGGGTTGCGGAGTTTTTGGAGAAACACCCCGCCGTGGAGCGGGTCTACTACCCGGGGCTCCCCTCCCACCCCGGCCACGAGATCGCCCGCAAGCAGATGGACGACTTCGGCGGGATGGTCTCCTTCGAGGTCCGCGGGGGCCTTGCTGAGGCGACGAAATTCCTCCAGAAGCTGAAGGTCTTCACGCTGGCGGAGAGCTTGGGCGGGGTGGAGTCGCTGGCGAACCACCCGGCGACGATGACCCACGCCTCCATTCCCGCGGAGGAACGGGCGCGCCGCGGAATTCGCGACTCGTTGATCCGCCTCTCCGTGGGCATCGAGCACCCCGACGATCTGGTAGAGGACCTCCGGCAGGCTTTAGGAGCGATTGAGATCGAGGGAGCGTAAAATCATGCGCATCGCGAAGAACATCCTGGAGCTCATCGGACAGACCCCGATGGTGGAGCTTTCTTCCCGCATTAACCCCACGAACGTACGCATTCTGGCGAAGCTGGAGTCCTTCAACCCCGGGGGCTCCGTCAAGGACCGCATCGGGCTGGCGATGATCGAGCGGGCCGAGCGCGAAGGGCGCCTCAAGCCGGGGATGACGATCGTGGAGCCCACCTCGGGCAACACGGGGGTCGGGCTGGCAATCGCCTGCCTGCTCAAGGGCTATAAGCTCGTGGTCACGATGCCCGACAAGATGAGCCGGGAGAAGATCGACCTCCTCAAAGCCTACGGCGCGGAGGTGTTCGTGTGCCCCACGGCGGTCGAGCCCGAGGACCCCCGAAGCTACTACTCCGTGGCCCGGCGCATCGCGGAGGAGCGCAACGGGTTTCTGCCTGACCAGTACTCCAACCCCGCCAACCCCGAGGCCCACTACTGCACCACGGGACCCGAGATCTGGGAGCAGACCCGGGGGGAGCTGGACGCCTTCGTCTGCGGCGTCGGCACCGGCGGGACCATCTCGGGCGTCGGGCGCTTCCTGAAGGAGAAAAATCCCGACATAAAGATCGTGGGCGTGGACCCCGAGGGCTCCATGCTCTACACGGCCTTCTACAACCAGCCGCACGACGTGCACCCTTATTTGGTCGAGGGCATCGGCGAGGACCTCATCCCGGAGACCCTCGATTTCAGCGTCATCGACGAGATGATCCGGGTGAACGACCGGGACTCGTTCCGAATGACCCGGGAACTTTTGCAGAAAGAGGGGCTCTTCGTGGGGATCTCCTCGGGCTCGGCGGTGCTGGGCGCGCTCCGGTACGCCGAGAAGCTCAAAGAGGGTACCCTTGTGGTACTCCTTCCCGACTCGGGGCGCAATTATTTGCGGAAAGTCTTTAACGACGATTGGATGCGCGAGCAGGGTTTCCTCTAGAATCAGCGCATCCGCAAGTCAGCGGGCAAGAAGGGAGACGAGCGCGATGCGTGATGGGGTCTCCGCGCGGGTGCGGATGCTCGGGATCGGGCTGGCCAACCTGGCAAGCCTGGTGAGCCTCGTCGGGCTGGCCTCCTCAGCGTGGGCCCAGAGCGGCGACGGCGGCGGGGCGCCCGCGGCCGGAGCGCTCTGGGAAAGGCTCCAGGAGCCGCTCAGCCCCTGGGCCACGGCGGTGTTCGTGTGGCTCGTTCTGTTTGTGGTCATGGCCTTCATGGTCGGGGTGGCGTGGCTCACCCGCCCGCGGCGGCACTGACCGGCGCGGGGCGCACAGGGTGTAACGACACGGAAGCGGAAAGCGGGAAACGGAAGGGAGGCGCATCGGCAATGCCTTGGGATTGGAAGTTCTTGGGATACCCCCTGCAGAGCTATGCGTATCTCCTGGGCGTGGCCTTTGTGGCCTTCGTGGGGTACTTCGTGATCCTGCGGCTGTTGGAGTCCCGCTGGCTGAAGAAACTCCACGAGGAACAGCCCGAGTTCTATGAGTCGCTGGTCAAGCTCACCCGGACGCCCCTACGGCTGCTGTTGCTCACCCTGGTCTTCTGGGCCGGAGTCGAGATCTTCGCCCCCCCGGAGATCTTCAAGGACTTCCTGGAGAAGGTCCTGGTCGGACTGGTGGCCCTTACGGCCCTCTACTTTACGCTGCGGCTGATCGACACGGGGGTGGCGTTCTTCAAGGCCAAAGTGGAGAAGACGGAGTCGAAGTTGGACGACACCCTGCTCCACGTGACGCGGCTTACCCTGAGGACGTTCGCCGTCATCGTCATCTCCCTTCTGGCGCTGGACAACCTGGACGTGGAGATCGCGGGGCTCCTGGCGGGCCTGGGGATCGCGGGGCTGGCCGTGGCGCTGGCCGCCCGCCCGACGCTGGAGAACGTCTTCGGGGCGGTGACCCTCTTTCTGGATCGCCCCTTCACCATCGGGGACGCCGTGAGCGTGGAGGGCTTTA
>JALUUA010000117.1 GCA_027021605.1 Candidatus Bipolaricaulota bacterium
TGACCCAACGCGTTACGTGCTTGTACCATTCCCGTGTCACATTGGATCACCTCCTGAGGGAAAATTCTCTCACTCCGAGAGCTTGCCCTCAGGAGGTCTCTCTTTCAAAACTGGGTACGTGCCAGCGACTCGACGCTTGTGCCCCCTTCGCTCTTGGCTTACAATCCCTCCAAGGGATAATTCCCGCGACAACAACGGGACTGTCCGCCAAGGCGCGAATCGTGATCCCCAAGAAGGGGTGGGGGAGCGACTTTACGGACACCTCCACGCACACGGTCTTCTTCTTCCTCGCCGAAGACTCAGACGAAGTTTCCTCGCTGTGGCTTGGCGATCGATGAAGGGTTGATCAAAGAAGAAAACGCCATGGAAAAGGTCTTCCGCGACCCGGTGCACAACCTGATAAGCTTCGACCTGGAGCGAGACAAGCTCGTCTTGGCTCTCATCGAGAGCCGCGAGGTCCAACGCCTGCGCTCGATCCAGCTGATGGGGGTAAGCTATACGGTGTACCCGGGCGCAAAGCACGACCGCTTCTCCCACTCCCTGGGGGCCGCGTTTTTGATGAAGCGCATCCTGGAGCGCATGGAGCGCCTGGGCGACGATCCCCGCTTCCGCCCCGTCGTAGAGCAGCTCCGGGAGCACCGCGACCTCCTCTTGGCCGCCGCTTTAGTCCACGACATCGGCCACTTCCCCCTGTCGCACCTGCTGGAGTCCTTCACGGGCGAGGCCCACGAGCGTCGGTCCGTTCAGCTCCTGCGCTGGTCCCAAGGGGAGGCGCATCAGATCCTCAAGGCGTATCACAAGGAGTACCCCGAGCGCGTGGCCCAGATCCTGGAGCGCACCTTCAAGCCCTCGTTCGCCGTAAAGCTCATCTCCAGCCAGCTGGACGTCGACCGCATGGACTACCTCCTGAGGGACAGCTACCACACGGGGGTGGGCTACGGGCGGTTTGATCTGGAGTGGCTGCTGTACAGCTTAAGGATTGTGGAGCGGGACGGGGACTGGGAGGTAGCGGTGGATTTAGACAAGGGCCTCCGCGCCGTGGAGAGCTACGTCTTGGCGCGCTACTACATGTACCAGCAGGTCTATCACCACAAGACGGGCCGGGCGGCCGGGGCTATGGTGCTCGGCATCCTGCGGCGGGCCGCGGAACTCCTCCGGGAGGGCTGCGAAATTTTTGCCCCCGAGCCCCTGCAAAGGCTCCTGCTCCAACCGAAAGCGCTTACGCCCGAGGAGTTCCTGGAGCTGGACGACGTCGTGCTGGGCTACGCGCTCCGGGCCTGGAGCCGGAGCGAGGACGCCGTCTTAAGCGACCTCTGCCGACGATTTCTGGGCCGACGGATCTTTAAGACCGTGCCCGTGGAGGCCGAACAATACGAGTCGCTTCGCCCGAGGCTGGAGGAGCGGGCCCGCGCGCGCAGGTTCGAGCCCGACTACTATCTCGTCCTCGACCGGGCGGTGAGCGATCCCTACATCGACGGCCTCTTCCGACGCGATCCCCAGGAGGTAGGCGAGAGCATCTTCCTGGTGAACCGCGACTTAAAGCTCCTCGAGCTCTCGGAGCACTCGGAGCTGATCCGGGCCGTCACGAACCGCCTGGTGGTCCGGGATCGCCTCTGCTTCCCGGAGGAGCTGCGGGGAGACGTCCTGCGGTTGCTGGGAAGCGGTCGCGTGCGCTAAGATCCCGCAGGGAGGGTTTTCTAAAGATGCCGCCGCTTACGCTCCTACAGGCCGTAAACGACGCGTTGCGCACCGCGATGCGCCTCGACCCCGACGTGGTGGTGCTAGGGGAGGACGTCGGCAAGGTCGGGGGGGTGTTCCGGGCCACCGAGGGGCTCTACGAGGAATTCGGTCCCGAGCGCGTGGTGGACACGCCCCTGGCGGAGTCGGGCATCGTGGGCACCGCCATCGGGATGGCGCTCTACGGCCTTAAGCCCGTAGCAGAAATACAGTTCATGGACTTCATCTACCCGGCGTTCGACCAGATCGTGAGCGAGCTGGCCAAGTTCCGCTACCGCTCCGGCGGGGAGTACACCTGCCCCGTGGTGATACGAACCCCCTACGGCGGCGGGATCAAGGGGGGCGCGTACCACTCCCAGAGCGCCGAGGCGTACTTCTGCCACACCCCCGGCTTGAAGGTGGTGGTGCCCGCCACGCCCTACGACGCGAAGGGTCTGCTGCTTTCGGCGATTCTGGAGGAGGAGGACCCCGTGCTCTTCATGGAACCGAAGCGCATCTACCGCGCCCTACGGGAGGAGGTCCCCGAGGGGGACTACCGCGTCCCCGTGGGGAAGGCCCGCGTGGCCCGCGGGGGGGAGGACGTAAGCGTATACGCCTACGGGGCGATGCTCCACGTCGCGCTGACCGCCGCAGAACAAGCCCATGAAGAGCACGGGATCTCCGTCGAGGTCGTCGACCTGCGGACGCTTCTGCCCTTCGACGAGGAAGCCGTTCTGGAATCGATAAAGAAGACGGGCCGCGCGGTGATCGTGCACGAGGCCCCGAAGACCTGCGGCTTCGGGGCGGAGATCGCCGCCACCATCGCCGAGGAGGCCGTCGACTTCCTAGCAGCCCCCATCGTGAGGGTCACCGGGCTCGACGCCCCCTTCCCCTACACGTTGGAGATGGAGTACCTCCCCAGCGAGGCGCACGTGCTCAATGCGATCGTAAGGGTTGCAAATTACTAA
>JALUUA010000118.1 GCA_027021605.1 Candidatus Bipolaricaulota bacterium
GCGCCGGAGCCGGAGCCCGAGCCCGAGCCCGAGGACTGGGAGAAGACCCCGCTTCCCCCGGAGGAGCAACTGCAAAGGGTGCTGGCGGAGTCCTTGGAGGCCGAACGGGTGGAAGCGGCCCTCCTGGAGCGGGACCCCCGCCGGGAGCGGCTGCTGCGCTTCCTGACGGAGGAGGAGTTGAGCGCCTTTTTGCCCTGATGCTGCGCAGAATCGTCGGGATCGAGACGGAGTTCGGCTGTTTCGTCCGGGACCCCGTGCTGGGGAAGCCCGAGGAGGTCGTCGAGCGCGTCAAGGACCAAGCCTTCCGCGACCAGCGCTGGGGTTTGATTGACCGATACGCCCGCGACGCCTTCTTCGAGCCCGCCGAGGCGGGGGGGTTTTTGATCAACGGCGGCCGGCTCTACATCGACGTGGTGGGGAGCCATTTAGAATACGCCACCCCCGAGTGCCTCACCCTCCGGGACGTGATCGCGTACGACAAGGCGGGCCAGCGGCTCCTCATCAAGCTGCTTCAGGAGCTGGGCTGGGAGGAGCGGGTGAGCTTCCACAACAACAACGTCGATCACTACGGGGGCCACACCTTTGGGTGCCACGAGAACTACTCCCTAAGCCCCGAGACGCACCCCTACGGCCAGCGGCTGGCGCCCCTCATCCCGTTTCTGGTCACGCGCCAGATCTTCGCGGGCGCGGGGCGCGTGGGGGGGCACCGCCTCACCAGCGACCCCCGCCGCATGATCCGGGGCCTGAGCCGCCACCGGGTGGACTACGCCTTCTTAGACCAGATCTACGGGGTCGAGCCCGACCCCACCGTAGACTTCCAGCTCTCCCAGCGGGCGGATCACATTTTGTACGTGGCTTCGGGAAGGGTGCGCTTCAGCCGCGCGCTGATCAACCCCAAGTGGGACAGCTTCCAGGACGCCTCGCGGGCCCCCCGCTTGCACATCCTGTTCGGGGAGTCCAACATGTCGGAGTACGCGGAGTTTTTGAAGATCGGCACCACGGCCCTGGTGCTCGACACCCTCGAGGAGCACGCCGCGCCCCAGGACGTCCGTTTGGATCAGCCCATTCACGCCCTGCGGGAGATCTCGCGGGACCCCACCTGGCAGTGGCTCGCCCGCCTGGAGGACGGGCGGACGATCCGGGCCGTCGACGTGCAGCGGCGCTACCTGGAGGCGGCCCAGCGCTTCCGCGGCCGCGACGAGGAGACGGACTACCTCCTGGACGAGTGGGAGTACGTCTTGGACGCCCTCGAGCGGGACCCCCTGGAGCTCGCGGACCGCTTGGACTGGGTGGCCAAGTACAAGATGCTCCGGCTCTACCGGGAGGAAGAGGGCCTAGACTGGAACGACCAGGCGCTCCACAGCTTAGATCTAGAGTACCACAACATCCACCCCGAGCAGGGGCTCTTCTTCGCGCTGGCGGAATCCGAGGGCATGAAGAAGATCATCGACGAGGAGGAGATCGAGCTGGCGCTGTATCAGGGCCCGGAGCACACCCGGGCCAAGGCCCGCGCGCGGCTCGTCCAAGCGCTGCGGGCCCTGCCCATCAAGGATTACCTCATCGAGTGGGACGGGATCACCGTAGGGGCGAAGCGGGCCCTGATCTTCGAGGATCCCTTCAACACGTACGACCGCCAGGTCGAGCGGTTCCTGCGCCACCTCAAGGGCCTGTAACCGCACGCCGATGCCCCCTTGGGCCCGGTCGCGGTCGTGGGACCGGGCTTCACCGGCGGCGGGGCTTGCGCTCCTTCTTCCGCTCGATCTCCCCTAGGGGCGGCTCCCCCTCCTCGAAGTAGGCTTGGAGCGCCGTGAGCACCACGGCGCTTACGCTCTTGCGCTCTGCGTAGGCGTGGGCCTTGAGCTTCTCGATCAGCCACTCATCGTCTTTGTTGTAATAGACCGTGAGCTGCATGGTTCCTTTGCTCCCCCCTTGGTTGGACGCTGAGCTGTGTGAGTTGTAGGAATCCCTTGGATCCCCCCGATTCTACACAATCCCAAGCCTCCTGTGAAATCCGGGGTCCGGGGCCGAGCCGGGCTGGTCTTGACAGCATGGTGGAATGAGTTTATAATGCTACTTAGACCCATAAGGCACCATGCAGCATATTCTACCAAGTGGAGTATGGGGATAGCCAACGATGAGGGCGACGCTCAAGGACGTAGAGGCGTACAAGACGATCAAGGTCCCGCTCTGGGTGTACGAGAACGCCAAGGAAGTGGAGCTGGCCTTGATCAAGAAGGGGATCGAGAAGATCCCCCCGGAGGTGCTGGAGCCCCGTCGCTGTCCCATTTGCAAGTCGGAGTTAGAGCCCTTCAAGACGGAAAAGAAGGAGAACGAGTACCTGCGCTGCCCCCACTGCGGGTACACCCAGCAGCGGTTCGGCTCGAAGGAGCGCTTCTTCGGGGGCATCGTGCTGGGGACGGCCATCGGTATGGGCTTAGTTTACTTCCTAAATGCCCTCTTTGGAAACGGCCAGCAGGCCCAGGAGTCTTAAGATCCAACAATAAGGGGAAAGGGATGAGGGGGCCGGGTCTCTTTGCAGGGTGGTGAGAGGGAGTCTGAAGGGGGTTAGCCAAGACCCGGCCCCAACCTCGTTCTCCTTGACGGTTCCCTCGCAACCCGTGTGCCGGTTTCCCGGCTATCCCACCGGTCTCTCCGTTTACACTATACCCGGATCG
>JALUUA010000119.1 GCA_027021605.1 Candidatus Bipolaricaulota bacterium
GCTCAGCTCCCCCAGCGTCGGGAAGCCGCCCCGGCGGGCCGTCTCCCGGACGATCATCTCGAGGACGGGGTCCTCCCCCCGCGCGCGCGAGCCCAAGGCGTAAAGAAGCCCCTCGCGCAGCCAGAGGGGCTGGACCCGACCCGGCGAAGCGAGCCGGCCCACGACCCCCCGCAGCTCGCGGGCCAGGCCCTCGGCGCGGCCCTCGTTGAGAAGGCGCCCGACCTCGAAGAGGAGCAGCTCCTCCACGTCCCACGGCCGCCCCCAGGGAGAGCGGGGCAGGCCCAACGGGAGGTCGAGCCGGATCGCCTCGTGCGGCAGGAAGACCGTCTCCGCCCGGCGCACGTCGGAGCGATCCCCCAAGACGACGGCAATGCGGCGCGAGGGCGGAAGCGGCCCCAGCTCCTCCGACCAGAACGCGTAGGCGCGCTCGGCCGCCTCCGCGACGAGCGACGCCACCTCCCCCAAGCCCTCGGGGTAGATCACCCGAAAGTGCGCCGTCTCCAGGGTGTACTCGGCCTCTATCCCGGCCCCCGCCCCTTCCCCGCCCTGCGCCCGGACCCACGGGCCGGGCCCGGACCCGATCGCCAGCGCGAGGGCTACCGTGACGGCCCATGCGAAGAACCGGAACGCCGTCGTCGGTGTCGGGGTGAGCGCGATCGCCCTCACGGCAGGACCCCCGTGGTGATCCGGAGCCGCGGCTGCCCCGCGCGGTTGATCCCCACGTCCACGTCCAGGTCCAGGTCGGGGAACGAGAGGGAGATGCCCCAGCCGAAGAGGATGCCCGCGGTTTCGGTCTCGGGGGTCTCGACGCCCCGGACGAGGCCGCCCTCGAAGAAGAGGGTGGACGAGACCCGGAGGTACAGCGGGACCCACCCCCGATCCGGCCCGAGGAGGAACGTGAGGTCCAGCGCCCCGAGGAACGCCTCCACCACGTCAAAGCGCCGCTCCAGGGAGGCCAGGAGGAACCGCTCCCCGGGAACGGGCTCCGGGTAGCTCCGCAGCCCCAGGCGGAACCGGAAGCCGGGCAGCTCCGCGGGGTTGTCCAGCTCGCCCAGCTCCACCCGCAGCGAGGTGTCGCCCGCCCGCAGCTCCGTGCGGGTGAAGAACGTTTGAAACGTCCGCTCGGGGGTGAGCAGGGGCCGCCCGTGGAGGAACTCCCCGCGGCTCTCCAACACGATCCCCCAAGGGAGCGGCCAGTACAGAAACCCCTTGAGATGGAGGTAGCGCACCTCGGGGCCCTCCTCCTCGTCCGGCCCGGGCCAGAGCCGCCCCCAGAAGCCCGTCCCCTGCAGCTCGCTCCTCTCCAGCACCGGGGCGAGGAAGTCCTGCCGGGGGCCGGCGAGCACCCGATAGAGGGCCACCAGATCCGCCGTCACCCGGGATCCCGCCTCGCCCTGGCGCCCCAACACCAAGCTGCTCGGCCAATCCCCGTAGGAGACCCCCACAACGCCCTCCCAGCCCAGGCCGGTGCGAAACCGCAGCCGACGGCTCTCCAACCCCAGCACCCCGCCCGAGCCCAGCTCCCACGTTCCCCAGGGCGGGAGGCGGAGATCGAGGCGAAAATCGAGCCCCAGCAGCAACCCGTCCCGCTCGCTCTGCAGGATGACGGGCCGAAGCTCCGGGACCGCCGCCGGCCCCTCCTGCGGCCCCGGGGCGGGCTCCTGCGCCCACCCCGAGGGGGCCGCCGCGAGCCCGCCGACCCAAGCGAGCAGCAGGGCCACCCAAGCCCGCCAAGCCCGGCGAGCCCGCCCCGCGCGGAAAAACGGCATCGCGCTAGTCGGAAGGGGAGGGGGAGGGGGAAGGGGCCCCCAACCGCTCCAGTTCTTCGGCGATCTCATGCCATTCCCGGTACCGCGCCTCCAGCTCTCGTTGCGCATCGCGATGGGCTTCGCTGAGCCGGCGGATGCGCTCGGCATCCCCCGCGTAGCTTGCCTCCTCCAGCTCCCTTTCCAGCCCCTTGAGGTTCTCCTCGAGGGCGGCCAGCGCGTCGGTGATTTGGGCCTCGCGGGCCTGGAGCTCCTTGAGGCGCTTGGCCCGCTCCCTCTCCCCCGCCTTCTCCGGGCGCGCACGCGCGCCCGGACGGGACCGCTTCGCCCCCCTCTTATCGTGCGCCCTCCCGGAGGGCTTCGACCCGGAGCGGCCGGAGCCCACTGAGGAGGAATCCGCCCGCTTGGCGGCCTCCTCCTCGGCCCGCCGTCGACGGTAGTGCTCGTAGTTCCCCCTGTAGATGCGGCAGACGCCCTCCCGCACCTCCCAGACCTGGGTGGCCAGCTCCTGGATGAGGTAGCGGTCGTGGGACACAAACAGAATCGTCCCCTCGTATTTGCGAAGGGCTTCCTGAAGCACCTCGCGGGAGGCGATGTCGAGGTGGTTCGTCGGCTCGTCCAGCAGCAGAAAGTTCCCGCCGAGCTGAGCGAGCTGCGCCAGGGCGACGCGGCTGCGCTCCCCGCCCGAAAGCTCGTCGATGCGCTTGTAGACGTCATCCCCGGAGAAGAGGAACTGCCCCAGAAAGTCGCGGGCCTCGGAGATCGTCTGGTGCTTCTCGTCCATCAGGGCTTGGAGGACGGTGAGCCGCCCGTCGAGCGCCTCCCAGTGGATCTGGCGGTAGTACCCGATCCGGACGTTGTGCCCCAGCCGGAATTCCCCGCCCAAGGGCGGGATCTCCCCGGTGAGCACCCGCAGCAGGGTCGTCTTGCCCGTCCCGTTGGGGCCGATGAGCGCCACCCGCTCCCCCCGCTGCACTAAGACCTCGCCGGGGATGCGAAAGAGCACGCGATCGGGGGGGTAGCCCACCACGAGGTCCTTGAGCTTCAGGACCTCGCGCCCGCTGGGGGACTCGACGGGGATGGTGAAGTGAATCGTCTTCGTTGTGCGGGGGGGCTCGACGCGCTCTAAGCGCTCGAGCATCTTGCGCCGGGCCTTCGCCTGGGCCTCGCGGAAGCGCCCGCCCGCGATGTTCTTGCGGATGAACTCCTCGGTGCGCTGGATCAGCTTCTGCTGCTCCTCGTAGCGCTTGCGCTGGTGCTCGATCCGCTCGCGCTTGATCTGCAAATATTTCGAGTAGTTCCCCGGGTACTCCGTGATCTGTCCTGCCTCCAGCTCCCAGATGCGGCGGGCCAGCTTGTCGATCAGAAACCGATCGTGGGAGGCGATCACGAAGCCGCCCTTCCACTGCTGCAGATACTCCTCGAGCCACTCGAGGGCCTGCAGGTCTAAGTGATTGGTGGGCTCGTCGAGCAACAGCAGGTCGGGCTCCTCTAAGAGCAGCTTGGCCAGGGCGGCGCGGGCCCGCTGGCCCCCACTGAGATGCTCCACGGGCTTCTGCTCATCGTCCGGGGAGAAGCCCAAGCCCGCCAGGACTTTGTGGACCTCGCTCTCGTACTCGTAGCCCCCCAGCGCGCGGTAGCGCTCCAGCAGCTCGTCGTAGCGGTGGAGCAGCGCATCGTCGGCCGCCTCGGCCATCTTCTGCTCGAGATCCCGCAGGGCCTCTTGGAGTTCGCGGATCTCGCGGCGGGCCTCGAGCATCTCCTGGAGGAGGGTCCGTCCCCCTTGGAGTTGCGGCTCCTGCGCGAGGTACCCGATGCGCACGCCGCGGGCCCGGTGGAGCCGCCCGTCCGTGGGCTCCTCCTGCCCGACGAGCACCTTCAAGAGCGTCGATTTTCCGCAGCCGTTGGGGCCGATGAGCGCAATGCGGTCCCCGCGGGCGATCGTGAGCGAGACGCCCTCGAGCACCTTCTCCGCGCCGTAGCGCTTGGTCAGCCGCTCCGCCGTCAAAAGGGCCATCGTCGTGAGAACTCCCGTCCCGTCTAGCTCGAGGAGGAGGATCGGGAGAACGGCATCGGGAGAATTGTACGCGAATCTTTGGGCATTTGCATGCACGAGGGCGATCCCGTAGACTTCGCGGCATGGAACTTCCGGTGACGTTTCAAGACGTTCAAGAGGCCGCCGAGCGGCTGCGGGGCGTGGCCCACCGCACCCCGGTCATGACCTCCCGGACGCTGAACGCGCTCTGCGGGAACGAAGTGTTCTTGAAGTGCGAGAACTTCCAGCGGATGGGGGCGTTTAAGTTCCGCGGGGCGTACAACGCGCTGAGCCGCCTGAGCCCCGAACAGAAGCGCCGGGGTGTGGTCGCCTTCTCCTCGGGCAACCACGCCCAGGCCGTGGCGCTCAGCGGCAGGCTCCTGGGGATCCCGACGGTCATCGTGATGCCCCACGACGTCCCCGAGGTCAAGCGGGAGGCCACCCGGGGCTATGGGGCCGAGGTCATCCTCTACGATCCGGCGGAGACGGACCGCGAAGCGCTCACCCAAAAGCTCGTGGAGGAGCGGGGGCTGGTGCTCATCCCGCCCTACGACCACCCCCACGTGATCGCCGGGCAGGGCACCGCAGCCAAAGAGCTCTTTGAGGAGGTGGGCGAGTTGGATTATCTGTTCGTCCCCTGCGGCGGCGGGGGGCTTCTGAGCGGCTCGCTGCTGAGCGCTCAGGCCCTCTCCCCCAGCTGCGAGGTGTACGGCGTCGAGCCGGAGGCAGGGGACGACGGGGTCCGCTCCTTCGAGACGGGGGCGCTGCAGCGGGTGGAGAACCCGCAGACGATCGCGGACGGGGCGCGCACGCCCTCGCTGGGAAAGCTCACCTTTGCCCTCATCAAAGCGTTGGCGACGGGGATGCTTACCGCCTCCGACGAGGAACTCATACGGACGATGCGCTTCCTCTGGGAGCGGCTCAAGGTCGTGGTGGAGCCCACGGGCGTTTTGGGGCTGGCGCCCCTGTTCCACAAGCGCTTGGGGATCGAGGGGAAGCGCGTGGGCGTGATCCTCAGCGGGGGGAACGTGGATCTCCCCCGGGCGTGCGAGCTGTTTCGGGGGCTTGAGCGGGAACGTTGAGAAATTCGGGCTTTGCCAGCACCAAGAAGAGGGCGGCAGAGAGGCCCGCGGCGCCGAAGATCATGCACATCACCAGGATCTGGTAGCGGACGGCGATGAGGGGCGAGACGCCCGATAGGATCTGTCCCGTCATCATGCCGGGGAGGGAGACGAGCCCCACGGCGAACAGGGAGTTCATAATGGGAATGAGCGCGGTTCGCAGGGCGATCCCGCGCGCCCGCTCGTAGGGGACGCTCCGGGCGAGCTCCGCCTGGAGCCGATCGGCCGCTAGGCTGATGCTGTTCATCCCGTTGGCGAAGATCATCCCCGCCAGCGGGATCGTGTACGAGGGGCGGAACCAGGGGTCCAGGGCGAGGACCCCTTGGGTGACGAGCGCAAGCGTTGAGCCCCCGCCCAGCGCGATGGCCAGGAGCGCCTTGGGATAGAGCCGTCCGCGCTTTCCCCGCACCGTGCGCAGCGAGATCCAGCTCGAGGCCGAGACCATCACCAGAAGGACGGCCAGCACAACCCAAGCGCTCTCCGTCTCGAAGATGAAGGTCAAGACGTAGCCGATGAGCAACAATTGGACGAGCATCCTCGCGAGGGCGTACAGGGCCGTGCGCGCCTCCAGCGCCCATCGGTAGAGGACGACGACCACGGCCATCACGGGCAGAAACGCCAGCGCGAGCTGGGCAAACGGGATGGCTTGTACGGAAGTGTTCATGATGGATGTCCTCCCGGTCCGCATGGTAGGCTTTGGGGGTTGCCGGGAGCAAGGGAGCCCGGCTCGCCGTCCGACAAAAGGGCGAGGAACTGCTTGCGGAAGGTCAAGGGCTGCCGTATAATTCGTTCTGTCCAGACGTCCCCATCGTCTAGCGGCCTAGGACTCCGGTCTTTCAAGCCGGCGACAGGGGTTCGAATCCCCTTGGGGACGCCAGCGCCCTTCAGTCCCCCTTTAGGCCCCTAGGGTAAGGGTTAGGGTTAGGGCTAGGGCACCTCCACGCAGAGGACTTCCTCCTCCCCCTCCCGAATGACTTCCATGGCTTCCAAGTCTCTGTATTCTAATAGGAACACGCGCTGCTGCGCCTCGTCGAGGACGACGATGAGCCGCTTCCAGCACTCAACAAAAAGGAACGAGAGATCCCAAGTGGCTTTCAAGCACTGCGACCCGCCGCAACTCACCCGGGACACGGAATCCGGGTCCCCCAGGAGCGCGATGAAGTCCGTGAGGGTGACGCCCTCCCTCTCCGCCAGCTCGCGGACCCTCTGCTCCAGCTCCGCTTGCCTCTGCTGCTCCCGCTCCACGAGGAGGCCGAAGCCGTAGAGGAGAAGCCCTACCAGGACCACCCCCAGGACGATCCAAACGACCTCTCTCATCGGCACCTCCTATGAAGCCCTACTGCGGTTGCATTATACAACGGGGCCGACTACCATGGCGCCATCGATGGAGGAGGGATATTCATTCGCCCTATGCGCACGCCCGTGCTGCTTATAACAACAAGAACGTCCCCCGGCGGGACAGGGCGCCGGAGCGCCCACCGGAACGCCCGGAACCCCCTCTGGGGGCTCCTCGGCATCGTCGCCGTCGCTCTCCTGTCCGCGCTTGGCGCCCCCGCGACGAGGGTCCACGCCCAACCGCAACCCCCCGCCACGACGTCGTATTCCCATTACGCCTTGGAGGTGGCCCTTTCCCCCAACCGGCACCGCCTGGAGGGTCGGCTCACGATCGACTACGTGAACGACTCCGCCGAGGCGATCCCGGCGGTCTTCTTCCTCCTGCTCCCCAACTACGACCGCGAGCCGAACCCCTATCTCGACCCCCTGGTGCGGGACAGCGGCTACCCCCAGGGCTTCGATCCCGCCTCCTTGCGGGTCCTCTCCGTGACCGACGCCCAAGGGGCCAAGCTGCGCTACGAGCTACAGGAGGGCCCCGCGATCTTCCAGACGTACTCCCTAAAAGACGCGCTGCTGCGCGTGGAGCTGCCCCGGCCCCTGCCCCCCGGCGAGACCGTGACGCTGGTGATCCGGTTCTCCACCCGGTTCCCCCTCACGACCCGGGGGGACCAGGGTCGCTATCGCGACACCTTCACGTGGCGCTTCGGCTGGTATCCCATAGCCGTGCCCGCCGCCGAGCTCGTCCGCGGCGAGTACCTCGCGCCGGAGCGCCCCTACTACCGCCTCGCCCTCCCCTCGGCCCTCCAGGAGGTGACGATCACCGTCCCCAAGGACTATCAAGTGGCCGTGGGGGCCGACCATCAAGAGGTCATCGCCGAGACGGAGGAGACCGTCACGGTGCACGCGATCAGCGCCACGCCCGTGCGCTCCGTCCCCCTGGTCATCGGGAAGGAGTATCGGGTCTACGAGTTCCCCTACGCGGAGGTCCCCATCCTCGTCTACTACCTCCCGGGCCACGAGGCCGCCGCCCGCCTGATCGCCAGCTACGCCGTCGAGAGCCTGCGCTATTACGAGGAGCGCTGGGGGAAGTACCCCCGCCGGCGGCTGGTGATCGCGGAGACGGCCTCCGTGAAGGCGGGCTTTGCCGGGGCCGCCGCCGACGCCCTGATCCTGCTCAACCAGACGTTCTTCGGGGAGAAGGACCTGGGCGTCCCCGGCCTGGTCGATCGCTTCCTCGACTTCCTGATCGCCCACGAGGTCGCCCACCAGTGGTGGGGCGTCGGCATCGGGGTCGACTGGAACGCGGAGAACGTCCTCAGCGAGGGCCTGGCGCAGTACTTCTCCATCACGTACTTCGAGGACAAGTACGGGGCCTTCGGGCCGAACGTCTTCCGGATCGAGCGGGAGGGGATCCTGGAGCGCTTCTTCCAGGCCCGCTTCGGGTTCCTCAACCTCCGCGAGCACCTCGAGGGCGAGCTCCCCTACGTCAACGCCGTGCGCAACCGCTTCGACGAGGCGATCCTCAAGCCCCAGAAGGACGTCGAGTTCGCCAACTTCTCGGCGGAGCGCATCTACAACAAGGGCTACATGATGCTGCGGGCGCTGCGCGGCCTCCTCGGGGAGGGGGCGATGGACGAACTGCTGCGCGCCGCCTACGAGCGCTTCCTGTACCGGGCGATCACCGCGGAGGAGTTCGAGGCCCTGGCCCAGGAGGTCTCGGGGATGGGGGCGCCCCTTCGGGAGTTCTTCGAGAACGCCTTCCGCCGGGACGGCGAGGGGGGCCGGGCCCCCTACGCCGATTACGCCATCGCCGACGTCGAGACGAAGAAGCGCCCCGACGGGAGCTACGAGCACCTCGTCTTCCTCGAGCGCAAGGGGGAGCTTCGCCTTCCCCTCCTCGTTCAGGCCACGGACGTGGACGGAAACGTCCAGAGCCGGTCGTGGAAGCTCGAGGAGCAGCAGGAGGAGAAGCGGACGGTGATGCTCTTCGAGACGGACCGGCCCCTCGCGGAGGTGGAGCTCGACCCGGAGCGCCTCGTCCCCGACGTCTATCGCCTGGACAACAGCTACGTGCTGGAAGATCTCTCGTTCCTCAACCGCAAGCTGCGCTTCGTCCCCACGGGGGAGAACGACCTCCCCCTGGATGCCTATTTGATTCGCTTTGACCCCATCAACCGGGTGCTGGAGGGCGGGTATCTGATGGACCACCGCTGGTGGCTGGGGTTGGAGAGCGCGGTCGGGGCCTTCGTGAAGGATTTCGGCCGGGGCAGCTCCCTCCAGGCGCTGGCGGCCTGGTCCGAGGTCGGGCTCGTGGGGGAGGTCCGCTACAGCCAGACCTTCTTCTCCTACCCCCAGCTGGGGCTCCTCGGGCGCTTCTGGGAGCCCACGGACCGCCTGGAGCTCTCCCTGCTGCGGCGGCCCGACTCCACGGGAGACCCAGAGCTTGACGAAACGATCGGGGCCACGGGCCGGATGGCCCAGGTGCTGGGGATCACCTGGGTGCACCAAGAGGGGCTGCGGCAGCTCATGGGCTGGTGGGTCTCGCTGCTCGACGACCCGGACGCCTTCTTGCGGGTGGAGGTGGGCGGCTGGAAGGCCCAACAGATCCTGCCCGGGATCGTGGGAGAGGTGCAGCTTCGCTTCGGCTGGGGCGAGGGCTCCTTGGGGATCTTCCAATTTGACCTCGCACAGCTCACCGCCTTCCGCGAGGCGGCGGGGTACCCCTACATCGGGCCCGTGCGCCTTGCGGGCTCCGTGGGGGTGACGGCCCTCGTCCAGCGGGACCTCAACTACAACGTGCTCAACTTCGCCGCGCTCCACGACGTGCGCGACCGGGTCTTCCTCGCCTTCGGCGACACCTGGGCGAGCCTCGACGAGCTCAACGAGACGGGGCTGTGGCCCGATCTCAAGCTGCAGGTGGGGTTTGAGTTGATCTTGAGCGGGAGCACGCTGGGCGGGCTCTTCCCCTGGGAGGTGCGGCTGGGGCTCGTCTACCCCCTCCGGCCCGTCGCCGAGGAAGAGCGGAAGATCCAGCATTACTACCGGATCTCGACGCCGTTCTTCTAGCGCCCGGGGAGGGCGGGGTGAGCAGAGCGGAATGGAGGTCGTGCGCACGATCTCGGACGTTCGCCAAAGGGTCTCCGCCGCCCGTCGGGAGGGGAAGCGGGTGGGGTTTGTGCCCACCATGGGGTACCTCCACGAGGGGCACCTCTCCCTGGTGGATCTGTGCCGCGAGCGGGCCGAGTACTGCGTGGTGAGCATCTTTGTGAACCCCACGCAGTTCGGCCCCGGGGAAGACTACGAGCGCTACCCCCGCGATCCGGAGCGCGATCGCCGTCTGCTGGAGGAGCGGGGCGTCGACTTGGTGTTCGCCCCCGAGGTCGGGGAGATGTACCCCGAGGAGCCCCTCGTGCGCTTTCGGATCGAGAAGCTGGCGGATCACCTCTGCGGGCCGAGAAGGACGGGGCACTTCCCCGGGGTGCTGTTGGTCGTCGCGAAGCTCTTTCACATCGTCCAGCCCGACGTGGCCGTCTTCGGGCAAAAAGATTTTCAGCAGCTCCTCATCATAAGGCGCATGGTCCGGGATTTGAACTTCCCCGTGGAGATCGTGGCCGGGCCCACGGTCCGCGAGCCCGACGGCCTCGCGATGAGCTCCCGAAACGCGTACCTCTCGCCCGAGGAGCGGGCGCGGGCCACGGTGCTCTACCGCTCCCTCCAGCGGGCCAAGGCGCTCATCGAGGGGGGGGAGCGCTCGGCCCGCTCCGTCATTGGGGCCATGCGGGCGATGATCGAGGGGACCCCGGGGGTCCATATTGACTACATCGAGATCGTCGACCTGGAGGAGCTTCGGCCCGTCGAGCGCCTGGAGGGGCGGGTGGCGATCGCGCTCGCCGTCTACGTGGGCCCCGCGCGCCTCATCGACAACCTCGTCCTGGAGATCCGCGGTGACGACGTCCGAGAGATCCCGGCCCTCTGAGTTGGAGTGCATCACCCGGAGCGCGGAGGAGACGCGCGCCCTGGCCCGTCGACTGGCCCCGCAACTCCGTCCCGGGGACGTGGTGCTGTTGGTGGGCGAGCTGGGCGCGGGCAAGACGACGTTCGTCCGGGGGCTGGCGGAGGGGCTGGGGCTCGATCCCGGACGGGTGAGTTCGCCCACGTTCGTGCTCATTCAGGAGTACGAGCGGGAGGGAGCCCCCTCGCTCTACCACGTGGACGCCTATCGGGTGCGGGACCCCTGCGAGCTCCTGGAGGTGGGGCTGGAGGAGTACTTCGAGCGGCCCGGGATCACCGTCATCGAGTGGGGAGATAAGGTGCGCGAGCTCGTACCCCCCGGCGCGATCGAGATCCGCTTCGAGGTCCTCGAGGACGACCGTCGGCGGATTCGGGTGCGGCGGTTGCAGCGCCCGACCTAAGCCGTAGATGCACCTTCCGCTTCATACAAGCCCTACCCCTACCTTCCAACCGTGGCGAAGGGCCGTCTGGCAGATGGCAATAATATCTGCAACGATGGGCTCATACATCTCCCGAAACGAGGTTTCGACCACCTCGATCTCTGCTGGACCCTGCCAGTCGTCTAGCTTCACCCGCTCTACGGAAATCTTTTTCTCCGTCATCCACTCGGAACGCCGATCTCCTTCCCAATAGGAAAGCCTTACCCCTCCCCATCCCCCTCGGAGTTCGGCCTTTCTCCCTGCCAAGTACACCCATACCGCATGGTGGGTCTCCTCCTTAAGCTTATCGGGGAGGATCACCTTAAGCTCGCAACACTTGGGAAGCTCAGACTCGTGAGATCGTATCGTCTCCTGAATCGCCGAGAAGGTCGTGAGAACCTCTTGGGGGTCACAGGGCTCACCGGTCTCTATGTTCCAAAGGAAGTCAAAGGAAGCCTCCGGGTGCTCCGTTTCGACCCAAGCTCGGAGGTCCACCACGACCGATCCATCCCCTACGCCGGTCCCTTCAGGGGGTACAGGCCGCCAAAGGCCATCGACGGCCTCACACCGGTAGAAGAGAACCTCAATGGTTTCGGGTGGGTAGCTGGCATAGCCGTTTTCCCCCGGATGGAGTCCGGAGTCCTCCGGCAAATCACCGGTTTCGTCCGCACACCAGAAGCCGTATTGAAGGCTCACGACCCCCTGTCACCCTTAGGGTATCGTACCTTGCGGTGATCGCGATGTCGAGCGCTTCCCGATGGAGACGCCGGGGTCGGGAGAGCACGGGGGACAAGGGGTCTCCGCTTTCCCTCGGGTTCGGATCTCACCTCGCCCGAAGGAGCCACAAACAGTCCCACAAGGACGCGAAAGAACTTCGCCTTGAGAAGGAAGGGACGGCCCCCGCAAAATCGTCGCCCTGTTGCAAGAGCCCCCTCGGGGCGGCATACTTGTCTCGTATGGACATACAAGATCTGGCCGAAAGCGTGCTACCCAGCGAGGTCTTCGCCATGGTCACCCTCGACCCCGAAACCCAGGAGGTGGGGGTACAGTACGGCTATGTGCTGCTCAGCCTCCCCCGCGAGGACTTCGAGGACTTCGTCGAGTTGCTCCGCCAAGCCGCGGAGCGGCTCCACCAACTCGAGCAGAAGGACCCAGGAGCGAGAAAGAGGGGATGAGCGATGGCGGCCCCGAAGGGGAAGGACGACCTGCTCGCGGCGGCCCAGGCCAAAGCGAAGGAGCCGCCCCAAGAGCCCGTGATCAAGGCCCCGGGAAGCCCCCTCACCCTCAAGCAGATCGAGGAACTCCAAAAGCCCCTCGACCCGAGCCGGGTGCTGCGGCGGGTGGGATTTCGC
>JALUUA010000120.1 GCA_027021605.1 Candidatus Bipolaricaulota bacterium
GCGTTGGGGATGGGGATGGGAATGGGAATGCGATTGGGAGTGGGGATGGGAGAAGGTCCCCCCGACGGAGGTGGGCGCGCGCCTTAGTGCTCGTGCTGTCCGTCGTTTGCTACGCTTCCGGGGCGATCCTGCTGCGCCCCACGCTCCGGCTGCCCCAGGGAACCGCGCTGGAGCCCTGGGTTCTCCAGGATCCCTTGCGGGAGTGGTGGCTCTTCTGGCCCGCGATGGCGGTGCTGTGGCTCCTCCCCTTTGTCGTCTTCGCCCTGGGCTGGGCCCTGCGGCTGTGGGCCCGCGGGCCCTCGGAGACCTAAACCTCAACGGGAACGGGAACGGGAACGCGGGCACGGGACGGGGGAGAGGCCTGCGCCCCGCCGGAGGGCTTGCCGGACTGGCAACGAGGGCGCCGATGCGATACAACGGACCGTCAATCCCTACGGAAGGAGTAGAGCAGAAGTGGCAAAGGAATCGAAGTGCCCGTTTGCGGGCGAAAGCCTTACGCACACGACCCTGGGCGGGAGCCCGATCCGCAACTGGTGGCCCAACCAGCTGAACCTCAAGATCCTCCACCAGAACCCCGCCGAACTCAAGCCCACCGGACCGGACGAGAAGTACGCGGAGGCGTTCCGCGGGCTCGACTACGAGGCCCTCAAGGAAGACCTGCGGCAGCTGATGACCGACTCGCAGGACTGGTGGCCCGCCGACTACGGCCACTACGGTCCGCTGTTCATCCGCATGGCCTGGCACTCCGCCGGCACCTATCGGGTCTTCGACGGGCGCGGGGGCGGCGCGACGGGGAACCAGCGCTTCGCGCCGGTGAACAGTTGGCCCGACAACGTCAACCTCGACAAGGCCCGCCGCCTGCTGTGGCCCATCAAGAAGAAGTACGGCAACCGGATCTCCTGGGCGGATCTGCTCATCCTGGCCGGAAACGTCGCCCTCGAGTCCATGGGCTTTCGGACGTTGGGCTTCGGCGGCGGGCGCGTGGACACCTGGGAGCCCGAGGAGGACGTCTACTGGGGCCCGGAGGCCGAGTGGCTGGCCGACGAGCGCCACCCGGAGGGGGAACTCGAAAAACCCCTGGCCGCCGATCACATGGGGCTGATCTACGTGAACCCCGAGGGGCCGGGCGGGGAGCCCAACGCGCTGGAGGCCGCCAAGCACATCCGCGAGAGCTTCCGGCGGATGGGCATGAACGACGAGGAGACCGTCGCGCTCATCGCGGGCGGCCACACCTTCGGAAAGACCCACGGCGCGGCCGACCCCAAGCACCTGGGCCCGGAGCCCGAGGCGGCCCCCCTCGAGGAGCAGGGGCTGGGGTGGAAGAGCACCTATCGCACCGGCAAGGGGCCGGACACCATCACCAGCGGCCTGGAGGGCGCCTGGACGCCCACGCCCACGAAATGGGACAACCGCTTCCTCGAGCTCCTCTTCAAGTACGAGTGGAACCTCGAGAAGAGCCCGGGCGGCGCCTGGCAGTGGGTGGCCGTGGACCCCGACCCCGAGGACCGGGTTCCCGACGCCTTCGATCCCCACAAGCGCCACAGGCCCATGATGCTCACCACGGACCTGGCGCTCAAGATGGACCCGGAGTACGCCCGGATCGCCCGGCGGTTCCTGGAGAACCCCCAGGAGCTCGAGGCCGCGTTCGCCCGCGCCTGGTTTAAGCTCACCCACCGCGACATGGGTCCGAAGAGCCGGTACCTCGGCCCCGAGGTGCCCGAGGAGGACTTCCTCTGGCAGGACCCCCTCCCGCCCGTGGACCACGAGCTCGTAGACGAGCGGGACATCGCCGCCCTCAAGGAGCGCATTTTGAACTCGGGGCTCTCCCTATCGGAGCTGGTCTACACCGCCTGGTCCGCGGCCTCGACGTTTCGCGCCTCGGACAAGCGGGGCGGGGCCAACGGGGCCCGCATTCGCCTCGCGCCCCAGAGGGACTGGGAGGTCAACCAACCCGAGCAGCTCGCCAAGGTGCTGGAGGCGCTCGAGGAAATCCGCTCCGAGTTCCACGCGGCGCAGGCCGACGGCAAGCGGATCTCGCTCGCGGACCTCATCGTCCTCGGCGGCTGCGCGGCCGTGGAGGAGGCGGCCCGCCGCGCGGGCTTCGACGTGGAGGTTCCCTTCGCCCCGGGGCGGGTGGACGCCACCCAAGAGCAGACCGACGTCGAGTCGTTCGGGTATCTCGAGCCGATGGCCGACGGCTTCCGCAACTACCTCCATCCCGAGTGCGCCTTCCCCGCCGAGCAGGCGCTCATCGATAAAGCCCAGCTCCTCACCCTCACCGTGCCGGAGATGACCGTGCTCGTCGGCGGGATGCGCGCGCTCGGGGCCAACTACGGCGGCACCCCCCACGGCGTCCTCACGGACCGGCCGGGAGCGCTCACGAACGACTTCTTCGTCCATCTCCTGGACATGGGGATCGAGTGGAGGCCGACCTCGGAGGAAGCGCGGGTTTTCGAGGGGTTCGACCGCAAGACGGGCGAGCGCAGGTGGACCGCCACGCGGGTGGACCTGGTGTTCGGCGCCAACTCCCAGCTGCGCGCCCAGGCCGAGTTCTACGCCCAGGACGACAACCGGGAGAAGTTCGTGCGGGACTTCGTGGCCGCCTGGACCAAGGTCATGAACCTCGACCGCTTCGACCTCGCCTGGTGGTAACGGCTCCCCGCGGCCGGCGACGAACGGCGCATCGCCGTCGTCGGCCGCGCGGCCCAGAGCAGAGCGGAGCCGAACGGGATAGAACAGCGCAGCGTAACGCAACGCAACGCAGCGCAGCGCAACGCAGGGCAGAGCGCAGAGCACGGAAGGCCCTGGGCTAGGAGAAGCCGTCTTAGCCGGGGCCTTCCGGCTTTTTGTTACCCGTCTGTCACCGGGGGGTGATAGAGTCCTCGGCAAGCTTGCGGATCCGGCGTTTGGGAAAGGGGGCGAGAGCGATGGCGCAGGCCGAGGAGCGCCGCGAGAAATCGAAGCCGGAGCGGAAGCCGCGCATCCCCCTGGGGCAGGTGATCTTCGACGAGATCTTCCTCTGGCTCACGCTCTCGTTGGTGATCAGCCTCCTGGTCTACAACCTGTGGGGGTTGCTGGATCTCTTGCGGTCCCCCGTCGTGGGTCGCTAGGGAGCAGCGCGCGGAGCGCTCGGGGAACAGCAAGGAAAGGAAAGGCAAGGTGATCCCTGTATGGCGGGCCAACTGAGCCGCCGTCGCTTCCTAACCCTGGTGGGGCTGGGGGGTGCGGCGGCCTTGGGAGGAGCGCTCGGGCCGCTCTCGTCGGCGAAGGCGGGTGCTCCAGGGGTCTTCGATCTCGGTGACGTCACGGTGAGCTACGCCGGGACGTTCTACTACTTCCTGCCCGTGGTCGTCGCGAAGGAGAGGGGATTCTTCGAGGAGGAGGGGGTCCGCGTCGGGGAGCTGGTCCCCTCCTTCGGGGGAGCCGGGACGATCCAAAACTTCTCGGATCGGGGGATGCTCGTTGCCGAGGTCCTCACCCCGGCAGCCCTTACGGCGATCGCCTTCGACGGGCTCGACGCCCGGGTCGTCGCCGCGGGCGTGAGCTCGCTGGGGAGCCTCGGCTGGGTGGTCCGGCCCGACTCCCTGGCCTTCACCCTCCAGGACCTGCGGGGGCAGAGCTTGGGATACACGCGCGCGGGATCGATCAGCCAAGCCGCGCTGCAGTTGGTCTTGGAGGGGGCCCCCGGCATCTCGCCGGAGGACGTCGAGGCCGTCGAGACGGGCGGGGTCCGGGAGGGCTTCGAGAAGCTGCGGGCCGGGGAGATCGACGCCGCAGCTGCCCTCGAGCCGCTCACCTCGACCGGCGCCGCGGACCTGCGCTTGGTCTTCTTTGCCCGCTCCTTTGTGCCCTCCTACGCGCAAACCGTCTGGATCGCCCGCCGGGACTTCCTCGAGGCGTTTCTCCCCGACGAGACCCACCCGCTGGCTCGGTTCTTGCGGGCCCGCAAGCGGGCCGTGGAGTTCATCGTCCAGAACCCCGAGGAAGCCGCGCTGACCCTGATCAAATACCTCTTCCTCCCGCTCGAGCCCGCGGTGGCCCTCCTCTCCCTGGGTGAGGAGGGCGTCTTTGCGGGAACGTACTACTCGGGCGGGCGGCTGAGCGGCCCCGCTTTGGTGCGCGTCGAACGCGGCATGCAGCGGAGCGCCTTGATCGCCCGAGACCGGCTCCTCCCGCTCGAGGACGTCGTGGACCAAAGGGTGCTCCCGGCCGCGGGCGAGGAAGCCATAAACATCCCGCCGCGCCTGGAGCTGGCCGCGGGCGCGCGGGCCGAGGCGCGCATCACCGTCGAGGCCGCGGAGCCCTACGTGCACGTTCAAAACTTCGGCCCGGGCGCGGTGGCCGTGCGCTTCGACGCGAGGATCGAGGAGCTGCCCCCGCTGCCGCGGGCGGTTAAGATCCCCGCCCCCCCGGGGGAGCTCCTCGTTGAGGTGGAAGCCCTCTCCGAGGGGGCGAAGGTGCGCGTGTTTTGATGTCTTTCTAAACACTCGAAGGAGGTGTACGGGATGGCCTCACCGTTGGCACCGCCGGAGCGGGTCTGGTGGAAGCCCGCCGGGCTCCTGGAGAAGACCTGGGTGCGGATCGCGTTCGTGTGGTGCCTGTTCCTTACGGCGATGATGCCCATCTGGTTCCTGATGGGCAAGCAGAACGTCCCCGGGGAGAGCTATCGCATCGACCCGCCCGCCTTCCGGGAGCGGGTGATGGCCTTCGTCGAGCAGTACCGGGTGGGGGAGGAGCAGGGGATCCCCGTCGTGGAACCCCCGCCCGGGTCGGACGTCTACCTCTTCGGACGGATGTTCCAGTGGTACCCCATCGTGAAGCTCAAGGTGGGGGAGACCTACCGCCTGCACGTCTCCTCGCTGGACGTCCAGCACGGGTTCTCCCTCCAGCCTCTCAACATCAACCTGCAAATCCTACCGGGGTACGTGCACGTCATCACCGTCACGCCCACCCGCGCCGGGGAGTACTCGCTGGTGTGCAACGAGTACTGCGGCCTGGGGCACCACATCATGGTGAGCAAGCTCATCGTGACGGAGTAAGGGGAGCGAGGGATCAAAGGGGGAGAGACGAGAGATGGCAACGAGAGCTTTGGAGTGGGGTCGGGCGCAGTTTCGCACCTGCTCGGCGACGGGGCTGCAAGTGGACCTGGCCGCGGAGCGGTTGATCAAGGCCAACGCCGTGGCCGCCGTGCTTTTCTTGACGCTGGGGGGGATTCTAGCGCTGCTCATCGCCCTTACCCGCTGGCAGGTCATCCACCTGCTGCCTGCCGACCTCTTCTATCGCTTTGTTACGGCTCACGGGTTCAACATGCTCGTGGCCTGGATCGTCTTCTTCGAGGTGGCCGGGCTCTACCTGGGGGGGGTCGTCCTGCTGAACGCCCGCCAGGTGGCCCCCCGCCTCGGGTGGCTGGCCTGGCTGCTCATGGTCTTCGGCGCCGTGCTCGTCAACGTCATCGTCTTTCTGGGCAAGGCGGACGTGATGTTTACGGCCTACGTCCCCCTCAAGGCCGACCCGCTCTTTTACGTGGGGTACATCCTGTTCGCCGTCGGGGCGCTCATCGCCGTGGGGATCTTCTTCGCCTCGCTGGTCGTCGCCAAGCTGGAGGGCCGCTACGAGGGCTCCGTCCCCCTGGTGACCTTCGGCTTGGCCACCGCGGCGACCATCGCCGTCTACACGCTGCTCTCCGGGGCCATCACCTTCGTGCCCGCCTTCTTCTGGTCGCTGGGGCTGCTCGAGAACTACGATCCCGGGTTCTACCGCAACGTCTTTTGGGGGTTCGGCCACCCGGCGCAGCAGATCAACCTGGCCGCCATGGTCTCGATCTGGTACGCGCTGGCGGCCTTCACCACGGGCGCCCAGGTGCTGAACGAGAAGGTCTCCCGCTTCGCGTTCATCCTGTACATCCTGTTCATCAACCTGGGGGCGGCCCACCACCTGCTCACCGACCCGGGCTACGGGTTCACCTGGAAGGTGACGAACACCTCGTATGCGATGTACCTGGCCGTGCTGGCGAGCATGATCCACGCCTTCACCATCCCGGCCTCGGTGGAGGTGTCGTTGCGCCGGCGCGGGTTTACCCGGGGGCTTTTCGGCTGGCTGCGGAGCGCGCCCTGGCGCGAGCCCGGCTTTGCGGCCTTGGCGATCTCGATGCTCCTCTTCGGCTGGATCGGCGGGGTGACGGGCGTCGTCATCGGCACCGAGCAGCTCAACATGCTCGCCCACAACACCCTGCGGGTCCCGGGCCACTTCCACGCCACGGTCGTGGGCGGGACCACCCTGGCGTTCATGGGCTTTACGTACTACGTGATCCCCTTGATCTTCCGAAGGGAGCTCAAGCTCAAGAGGTGGGCCAGCCTCCAGCCGTACGTGTTCGGGCTGGGGATGCTGCTGGTCAGCGTAGGCATGATCGCCGCGGGGCTCCAGGGCGTCGCCCGGCGCCACTGGGACATCACCTTCGCCAACGCCCCCTTCCCGGCGCCGATCCCCGGGACGGTGGATCTGGCGCTGGCCGTCTTGGGAATCGGGGCACTCATCTCCGTGGTGGGAGGGGCGATGTACATCGCCGTGGTGCTCGCCTCGGTGCTCACGGGCAAGCGGGTGGAGCCGAAGAGCGTGACCCTGGTGCAGGCCCCGCCGGAGGTCGCGGGGAGCCCGGGCACCGAGAACCCGGGCGCGCCCGCTGTCGGGGCCGGGGCAGAGGAGCACCCCGAGCCGCGGGGCACCTTCGTGATCGTGCTCGTCTTCCTGATGTTCTTCGCGGCCTACTACCTGGCGAACTGGTGGCTGCTGGGGCGGGCGTGGTTCATCCGCTGACGCTTCCCGAACATGAATGAGCGGCCATGGAGCCGGCAGGGGTGGGCGCGGCGCTGCTTTTGGGCCTCTTGGGGAGCGTAGGCCACTGCGTCGGGATGTGCGGCGGGGTGGTGGCGCTCCTCGATCGGGCCCGTCTCGCAACCCCATCTTGGGCCGTCCACGCCGGGCGGCTTACCACCTACAGCGCGCTGGGAGCCCTTGCAGGGGCGCTGGGGCAGGGGATCGCCGCCGCCCTGGGGCTTAGGGTCGCCCGGGGAGCGCTCTCGCTCCTCGCCGCCCTGGCGGCCGGGTATTTCGCCCTGGTGCTCTGGGGCGTCGTGCCCTCCCCCAACCGCGCGCTCCCCGGGGCGGCCGCGCTCTGGCGCCGCCTCTTCGGGCGCCTGCTCCTCCCCTCGACGGCCCCGCGGCCCGCGGCTCTTGCGGCCTACGGGGCCGGGCTGCTGTGGGGCCTTCTCCCCTGCGGGTTCGTGGGGATGGCCCTCCCCCTCGCTCTGGCAACGGGCTCCGCCGGGGGAGGGGCGCTCACGATGGCCGCCTTCGGGCTCGGGACCCTCCCGGCCCTCCTCGCTATGCGCGCGATCCTGCAGCGGGGGTTCCCGCGCGCAAGCGCCCGCTGGGCCCTCTATCGACGCGGGGCGGCCGTGGTGGTGCTCCTCCTCGGGGTGCAGCTTGCGCTGCGGGGGCTGAGCGCCTGGGGGCTCGTCGAGCCCCTTCGGCTGGGGGGGCTGCGCCTATGGTGAGCCCTGCGGGCACGCAAACGCGCGCGGGGACCCCGGCGTGCGCCCTCTGCGGCCTTCCCGCCCCGACGCCCCTCTGGGACCGCGAGGACGGGGAAAAACGGGCCTACTGCTGTCACGCGTGTCTCGAGGTGGCCCGCCTGCTGCACGAGACCCCGCCTAAGAGGGCCGATTCCCGATCTGCCTCCCCGAGCGATGAGAAACCCGAGAGGCTCGTCGAGTGCACGCTCTCTCTCGGGGGGCTGTGGTGCAGCTCGTGCGCCTGGCTGATCGAGCTGGCCCTAAAGCGCCTCCCCGGGGTTTATGAGGCGACCGTAAGCTTCCTGCGGCGGGAGGCCCGCATTGCCTACGACCCGAAGGAGCTGGACGAATCCCGGGTCCTGCGGGCCGTCCGGCGGCTGGGGTATCGGGCCTCCTCTCAAAGCGAAAAAAAGCCGCTGTCGGACGAGGAGGAGGCGCTCTGGACCCGCCTGCTCCTGGGGGGCGTGCTCGCGATGCACGTCATGCTCATCAGCCTGTTCTTGTACGTCCGGGAGGGGCTCGGCATCCGCACCGGAGCCGACCTCGAGGGCTTCTTCCGCTGGATCTTGCTGTTGGGGAGCGCCCCTTTGATGGCGGTGTGGGGCCTGCCCGTGGCCCGGGCGGGGGTTCTGGCGCTCCTGAGGCGCCGCCCCAACCTCCCCACCCTCATCGCCCTGGGGGCCTTCGCGGCCTTTGGGCTCTCCGTCCGGAATTTGTTGTTGGGGTATGAAGCCGTCTACTTCGACACCGCGGTGATGCTTTTGGGGGTCGTCACCCTGGGCCATTGGCTCGAGGTGCGCGCCCATCGGACAGGCAAAAAGCTCCTGGAGCGCCTGCGGGACCCCCTCCCCGCCGAGGCCCGCGTCCTCACGCCCGAGGGCGAGCGCCCGCTCCCCCTCTGGGCGCTGCAGCCGGGGATGCGGCTTCGGGTGCTCCCCGGGGAGGCGTTCCCCGCCGACGGCGTCGTCGCCCGGGGGCGGGGTGGGGTGGACGAATCGCCCCTCACCGGCGAGCCCCTCCCCCGCATCAAGGAGCCCGGCGACCCCGTGCGGGCGGGGACCCGCAGCCTGGACGGAACGTTCGAGATCGTGGCCTCCGCGGTGGGGGAGGCCACGGAGGCCGGGCGCCTCGCCCAAACCCTCCAGAGGGCCCTCTGGGAGCGGGCACCCGTGGAGCGCCTCGTGGATCGCCTGGCGGCCGGGCTCGTCCCCCTGGCCCTCGCGGTGGCCGGGGGGAGCTTTCTGTACGCTTGGAGCGCCGGGCTTGGGGGGGAGGCGGCCCTGCAGCGGGCGCTCGCGGTGCTGGTGATCGCGTGCCCCTGCGCGCTGGGCCTGGCCACCCCCTTGGCGCTGTGGGCCGCGCTGGGGCGGGCCGCCCAGGCGGGGTTGCTCTTAAAGAACACCCGCGTCGTCGAGGCCCTCGCCCGCGTCCGGGCCGTCGTCTTCGACAAGACCGGGACCCTCACGGAATCGCTCACCCTGCGGGCGGTGGCCGTCGCCGACCCGGGCTGCGAGAACGAGGCCCTCCGCTACGCGGCGGCGGCGGAGGCGGCCTACCCCCAGGCGAGGGAGCACCCCCTGGGGAAGGCGATCCTCGAGGCCGCCCGCGCCCGCGGGGTCGTCCCGCCGCCCGCGGAGGGCGCGCGGTGGGAGCCGGGCCGGGGCGTGGGAGCCCTCGTCGAGGGCCGTTGGGTCTGGGTGGGCAACCGTGCGCTCGTCGCCTCGAAGGGGCTTGCGGTTCCCGAATCCCTCCGGCGCGTGGAGGACGGGTGGCTTCGGGAGAAGCGGGCGCGCGCGGTGCTCTACGTGGGCTTCGAGGGCAGCGTACGGGCCCTTCTGGCCCTGGACGAGGCCCTCCGCCCGGAGGCGCCCGCCGCGATCGAACAGCTTAGGGGGAGCGTGGAGCGCGTGGAGGTGCTCACGGGCGACACGGCCGAGGCCGCCGCGCGCTGGGCGAAAGCCCTGAGGGTGCCCGTGAAGGGGGAGCAGCTTCCCGAGGCCAAGGCGCGCTTCGTTCGCGCGCTCAGCGCTCCCGTGGCCGTGGTGGGGGACGGGACGAACGACGGCCCGGCCCTGGCCGTCGCAACCGTGGGCTTCGCCCTGAGTCGGGGCACGGAGGTGGCCCACACGGCCGCCGACGTCCTTCTTTTGCGGGAAGATCTCCGGCTGGTCCCCTGGGCGCTCCGGCTTGCTCGGGCGGCCCTGCGGAAGGTGAAGCAGAACCTGGGCTGGGCTCTGGTCTACAACGTCGTGGGGATGGGCCTGGCGGCCGCGGGGAACCTCTCGCCCGTCGTCGCCGCGGCGGCGATGGCCACCAGCAGCCTGCTCGTCACGACGAACGCCCTCCGGCTGCGGCGGTTCCCCCTCCCCCTCCCCCTCTCCGACCGGAGCCCGCAACCCCCGGGAGGGCGTCCATGACCATGACCAGGAAAAAACGGCCTCTCTACGCCGAGCGCCGCGGACTGCGGCGGCTCGAGGGGCTCTG
Organism: Candidatus Bipolaricaulota bacterium; assembly: GCA_027021605.1. Classification (GTDB taxonomy): domain Bacteria; phylum Bipolaricaulota; class Bipolaricaulia; order RBG-16-55-9; family RBG-16-55-9; genus JALUUA01. The sequence continues at coordinate 10,056 of JALUUA010000120.1, forward strand.
GGAGCGGGGCGAGAGGCTCCTCGGCCTGGGGAGCGCGCTCAACCCGATGCACCACCTGGGCGCGCTGGCGCTCTTCTTCCTGGCCGTCCTGGCGATCACGGGGCTCTATCTCATCGTCTTCTACCGTCCCGGGATGGACCGCGCGTATGAGACCACGCTGCTCCTCAGCCAATCGCGGCTGGGGTCGCTCGTGCGCAGCGCCCACCGCTACGCCGCCGACGGGCTCCTGATCGTGATCCTCCTGCACGCCCTCAAGCTCTTCCTGATGGATCGCTTTTGGGGGAGCCGCGCGCTGGCGTGGGTTTCGGGGTGGCTCTTGGTGCCCTTGATCGTGCTCATCGGCGCGATGGGCTACTGGCTCGTCTGGGACGGACGGGCCCAGTGGCTCACGGAGTGGGCCTTCGGGTGGCTGGGGGCTCCGACGGCGCTCGCGTTCCTGGGGGAGAACGCCCCCGGGCGGACCTTTGGGCTCTTCGTGATCGTGCTCTTCTTGCACGTCTTCCTGGCACTGCTCGTGGGGTTGGGGCTTTGGGTGCACGTCTCCCGCCTAAGCCGCCCGAGGCTCCGGGTGCCCCGGGCCGTAGCGCTGGGCTTCGGAGCGGCCCTCCTGGGGATGGCGCTCCTCCGCCCCGCGGACCTCGCCCCCCCGGCGGACTTCTCCCGGCTCGTCCCCAACGTGCCGGTGGACACCCTCTACTTGGCGTTCCTGCCCCTGGCGAGGCTGGGCCCGCCCCTGTGGGCGGGCCTCGCCCTGGGATTTCTGACGCTGCTGGTGCTCCCCAAGCTCCTCCCGGGGCGCCACCCCGGCCCCGCCGTGGTCATCGACGAGGAGAAGTGCACCGGCTGCGCCCTCTGCGCGGAGGCGTGCCCCTACGGGGCGATCCGGATGAAGCGCTCGCGCGACGGGCAGGTCTGGGCCGGGATCGACGAGAAGCTCTGCGTGGGGTGCGGCCTCTGCCTGGGGACGTGCTTCCAGGTGGGGATGGCCCTGCGCGGCCTCCCCGACCCCCTGGACGACCTCCACCGGGCCCTCTCCCGGAGGGCGGAGGCGGAGCGCCCCGTGGTGGTGTGCACCTGCCAGCGTCACGCGGCCCTCACCTTCGGGATGCGCCGCCTGGGGGTTGAAGAGCAGAAGGAGGGCGAGAGGGAGGACGAAGGCGTCCTCGTCTGGGCGCTCCCGTGCGTGGGGATGCTCAACCCGCTGTGGCTTAAGGGCGTCCGCGGGTGGGTTCGGGCCGTGCTCGTGTGGAGCTGTCCCGAGGACGACTGCGGGGCGCGCGAGGGGCCCTCTCAGTGCGAAGCGCGTCTTCGCCGCTGGCAGAACCCCCTGGGGGTGCCCGTGCGCTTTGTGAGCGCCTATCCCGGCGACCGCCGCGCGCTTCGACGTGCCCTTGCGGAGATCCCCTCCGCGGCCGAGGGCAAAGGCTCCGCCTCCCGGTTCGCGGGCGGGCGGGGGCGGGCGGTCCTCGCCTCCCTGCTGGTGGGGGCGCTTGTCCTGGGGGTGGGCGCGGCCGCCGAGCGCCCGGCGACCCCCTACCCGGACGACGTAGGCGCCCTGCGCCTGCTGATCGTCCACCCCGGCGTGCGCAAGGCCCCTCCCCCCTCCGGCTCCGAGGGCTCGTGGGAGGAGAAGCTCCCCCCGGGCGTCTCGGCCGAGCAGCTGCTCGGCGGGGAGAAGCGGCCGCTGGCCGTGCGGGTGTGGCTCGACGGGGAACGCTTCCAAGAGCGGGTCTACCGGGCGGGCGGGCTGCGCCACGAGGGGCTGATCCGCGCCGTCGAGACGTGGGTCCTCCCCACGGGCTCCTACGCGCTCCGCGTCGAGATGAACCCCGACGGCGCGCGCTGGCGGGAGGTCTTCTCGGGGGAGGTTCGCTTGGAGCCGGGCCGCGTCCTCACCCTCCGCT
>JALUUA010000121.1 GCA_027021605.1 Candidatus Bipolaricaulota bacterium
TGTCCGCCACGTAGACGAACCCCTCCCAATCGGCGGCGACCCCGATGGGGTAGATGAACTCCCCCGGTGCGTTGCCCCGGGTCCCCCAGGAGACGATGAACTCCCCGAACCCACTGAACTTTTGCACGCGATGGTTGCCCGTATCGGCCACGTAAACGTTTCCCTGATAGTCCACGGCCACGCCCCAGGGGCCCTGGAATTGTCGGGTCGTGGCCCCTTCGGAGCCCCACTCGGCGGAGAAGTTCCCGTCGGGGTCGAACTTTTGCACGCGATGGTTGTCCCCGTCCACCACGTAGACGTTGCCCTCACCGTCGACGGCCAGGCCGCGGGGGTACTTGAACTTGCCGGGAAGGTTGCCGTAGTCGCCCCAGATGGCCAGCAGGGTCCCCTGGGAGTCAAACTTCTTGATGCGGTGGTTGCCCGTATCCGCGACGTAGATGAGGTCGCGCTCCGGGTCGGCAGCCACGGCCGAGGGCTCGATGAACTGCCGCTCCCCCTTGCCGTACTTCCCCCAGCTCTTCAGGAACGTCCCGTCGGAGCTGAATTTTTGGATGCGGTGGTTGAAGGTGTCCGCCACGTAGATGTTGCCGTGTCGGTCTACGGTGATCCCGGAGGGGTTCTTAAACTGTCCTTCCTTGTCCCCGTAGCCTCCCCAGCTGAGGACGAACTGTCCGTTGGCGTCGAACTTTTGAATCCGGTGGTTCTCCGTGTCCACGACGTAGACAAACCCCTCCTGGTCGACGGCGATGTGCTTGGGGGACCGAAACTGCCCCTGCCCGCTGCCGAAGCGCTCCCAGCGGGAGAGGAGGATGATGTCGCAAAGGGGCTCTCGAATGTCCTTCTGTACGCATCGGCCCTCGACGAAGAAGGCGAACTCCTTGGATTCACTCGTTCGCCCGAGCTTGTCCACCAGGGCCGCTCGGAGTTTGACGTACTGTGGGGTGGTGGAGCTGAGGGTAAACTGGAACCGCCCCTTCCGATCGGGAGGGAGCAGGCCGACGACGCCGTAGTTCCCCAGGAAAAACTCCTGATCGCGGAAGTCTTGGGCGTCGACGACGGTCAACTTCAGACGGACGACATCCGTATCGTACGCTTGAAACGTCAGGGTTCCGCGTTGTGGGCTGCCGTCAAAAGGGATCACGGTGGGAAACTCAAGGCTCAAGATCTCCGGGGGCTTGCCGGGAGGGGGCTGAGGCAGCAGAGACTCAGGCTCTTGAGGGACGTTTGTGGGCTTTGGAGGCTGCACCCCCGGAGCAGGTCCTAACACGCCCGTGACGATCAACACGATGACGGCGATGAGCCCCCCGCCAGCGGCGATCCCGCCTCCGATGAGGAGCCAGTTCGGTCTGTTGCCCTGAAGCATTCATAACCCCCAACCATCCCATACACTTCGCTACCGTTGTCGGAGCACCACAACCTTGCGGACCTGGCGCACGGTTGCTTCTGTATCCGTTTGGGGATCGTATATCGTGACGGTCACCAGGGCCAGGTAGACCCCGTTGGCCAGAGGCCGCCCTTGCCGATCCCACGCGCCGAGGAGCAACCGGCGTCCGTTGCTCTCTGTCGCGGCAACGGGGCGTCCGCCGAGGTCGTAGAGGTGAAAGGCAATTCTTGTGCAGGCGGTCGGAGCGGGAGCTTGAACGGTCACGGCAATCAGGGAGCCCTCGGCGCGGGTTTGCACGGCCACCTGCGGCTTCCTGCTCCGGCTGGAACCGGAGGAGGGCGGGGACGGGATGGACTCGCGCTCGGCCTCGGCCTGTGCGCTCCAGACGCCGCCGGAGTCCAGCACGATCTCGACGGCCAAATCGTTGCTCGTGCAGGTGCCGCGGGCCATGATCACGGCCAGGCGGCCGTCACTCAGCGGCCCGAGGCCGCGCATGAGCTGGAAGTCCTGCCAGCCTGATCCGACGGGCCGGATGTCCGCGACGGTGACGGTGCCCGTGCCGCCGCGCTCGTTGCGAAGCATGATCATCTTAAGGGCCATCCCGCCGCGCGGTGTGAGGATGCAGCGGTCCATCTCGCGGAAGACGACGAGGTCCTGGGGCCACGGCGGAGCCTCCACGGTGATCCATCCGGAGAAGGTAAACGTCCCGGTCGAGGTGATGAGTATGATGTCACGAGGACCCGGCGAAGCTGTAGGTTCCACGCTTACGGTCACGTCAATTTGGGTGTCGCTGACGACGGTGAAGTCGAGCACTTGAACACCGGGACCGAAGTCGAGGCCGGTGACTTGCAAAAAGCCTGTTCCAAGAATTGTCATTGTGCGTTGATCACCTATAGTAAGCGTGGCGATAGAGACTTCGGCGATAATTGGCGCATCAATAGCAGGAGGCTCACTACCATCACCAGGAGCTGAGGGTGGCCCTTCATTGCCAGGATCTGGAGGTATCGGTGGAGGCAATATGTTGATTGCGGATAAGGTGGATTGCGTAATATCACAATTACCAATGAAAACCCAATATCCCTTCTCAGGCTCTATAATTAATGGCTGTATATACTTCCGATTAAAAGGATCATAGTAGAAAACGGCTATGGCACATTTTTGTATCGTAGACTCTGGAATCATTAATATATTAACAGCATCTATAAATTCTTGTATTGGTATAGGATAAAAGGTTATCGAAACCATGTTCCAACCATCATTCAGGGTATTGAACCTCCATATCTCTTCACCAGCAGGAAAGGTGATAAGGCAATCGCTTTCGACCTTTAGCCAATAGCCCTTATGTGGCTCTAAAACGTCTGCTCGTATGTATTCCCCCCTCTTGCTGTTCCACCAATACGGTCCATCAGTAAGCTTGCAATCGGTAAAGTGAACCCCTAGTAGCTCTTCAACTGCTAGATCTCTTCCTATTGAAGAAATCATATTCCATCCCTTACGAAGCCCTAACGTTGCTTGAGGAGCCACTATATACGTTTCAGCGTCGCAAGCTAACCAATACCCAGGATTATTGAGGTCTTCATAACAAAACTGCCATGTCCAAGGACCAACAGCTTCATTGCCGGTAAAAGTATAAACATTCCATTCCCAATAGGAATCTTGTATATCCCAAGTCCCGTCATAAAGAGGACGTCTCTCATCGCTGAACTGCAAAGGATCGCCTGGTGAAAAGCTGGTGCTGTTATAATACGCATATTTTTCACTTCCATCCGGAAACAAGACAATTACATATGTTTTTACCGTATAACCTGAACCTGTTACCTTAACGCTTTTTACTTGATGATCTCCCTTTCTCACAAAGGTCGGTGCTATTTCCAAATCAACTTCGACCTGTGATTTGACCTGTGCTCTTGCCTCATCCATGTTGTTTTTTAATGCCCTGGAGCTCCTTTGGTATGCTTTACACATCATTTCAGCTCTCTCTTGAGGCCCTCTACGATCATTGAATACATCTTTGAGATTCCCTTTGAGATTACCACCAGCGACGTTCATTAAATGATTAGCGGTCCGGCCTACTGCAATACCGTTAAAACATACCTTTTTAAACGCAGCAAAGAAATTATAAATCTCTGTTTCGAGTTCTTCTAATAATTCCAGATCTTTTACGCCTTGATATATTCCAATTAAACTACTAAAGTTAAGGTGTAAAAGCTGATATATATGATATATGAGCTCAATGAATTGGATCGTCTGTATTATCTTTAAAAATGCAGAGATAATGCGCTCAAAATCTTTTTCTGGACGACTTCTTATAGCAATTTCTAATACTATTAGATATTTCTGATCACTATCGGGAAGACTCTTAAGGTCTTCTATAGCTTTTCTAACATTTTCATTTTCATCTTTTTCCTTAACATATGTTGATAAAATATTGATGATTTCTGAAATACGCTGATCACTTAGCGACTGAGCATCTGCAAAAGGAGCAAAGGTTATACCGTAGATGATAAATAAAGTGAACATTACTCCTAACTTGATGGTATAATTCTCCATTTCTCTATCATCCTTTCGCTTTTATCATTCGTGAGCAATAAAATATGTTTATGCTTCAGCTATAACAAAGCTTTAACAAACGATGAGGATGCTGCTCATGCGCATTCGGATGCTTCACAAAAGCGACTCTACCAAGACAAGCAGCGAAAGCACTTACTTCCGCGACTCCACTACCTTTGCCCTCTTTTACTATCTGCTCCTCCAACCCCATTACACCGCCACCCGTTCCCAGCTCATCGCCGCCTTCTGGCCGGAGCACCCCGACGCCAAGGCCCGCGCCCTCCTCTCCGTCTACCTGAGCTACCTCAAGCAGGGCCTCCAACGCCTCTCGGAGGCCCACCCCGGCCTGGACGTCGAGCTGGAGCGCGACCGCACCCACGTCCGGCTCCGCTTCGCCCGGAAGCCCCGCATCGATCTCGAGGAGTTCTACCGCCTCGTCGAGCAAGCCGAACGCGAACCCTCGGAGTCCTACAAGCGCCGTCGTCTGCTGGAGCGGGCCTTCCGTTTGTACACCCACGGGCGCGACGAGCTACTCCCCGGCCTCGAGCACGAGTGGGTCCTGGAGGAACGTCAGCGGCTTCGAGAGCGCTACGCCGATGCCCTCCGGCTCATGGCCGAGCACGCCCGCGCCGTGCGGGACCGCGACCTCGCTTTACAGAGCGTCCAAGCCTGGGTTCGCGCCACCCCCTACGACGAGGCCGCCCACCGGGAGCTGATGCTCGTCCACTGGGGCCGCGGAGAGCTGAACGCCGCCCTCCAAGCCTTCGCGCGCTATGAAGCGCTGTGCTGCACGGAGATCCACGTCGAGCCCTCCGCCGACCTAAAGAAGCTCTACGCAGAACTCAAAGAGCTGTACGAGCGCGGGGGGGTCGGCGTCGAGGGGGAGAGAGGGAGGAAAGGGGAAGCGGGAGCGGGATCAGAATCGAAAGGGGGCCTCTACAAGCAAAAAGCCCTGTGCAAGCTCCTCCTGGCCCGCGCGGAGCAGTACGAGTACGAGGACCGGGTGCAGGAGCAGGAGACCGCGCTGGAGCAGGCGCTACAACTGGCCGAAGCGCTCCACGCCCGCGTGGGCGAGCCTGCTCTACTGGCCCGCGTCCTCGTCCGCTACGCGAACCTCCGCATCCATCTCGGGCGGTATGAGGAGGCCCGTCGGGCGGCGGAGCGGGCGCTTCGGCTCCACCGAGAGCGTGGGAACCGTCGAGGAGAGATCGAGGCCCTCATCGCGCTGGCGGAGTGCGACCAGTACATGGGCCGTCATCACCAAGCGCTGTGGACAATCGAGAAGAGCTGTGCGATCGCAGAGGCCCTGGGCGACCGGCGCTGGAGGAGTCGGGCACTTCATCGCAAGGCGTGGATTCTTTTGTTTCTCGGGCACACACGGAAGGCACTCTCTGAATTTCGGAGGACTTGGAGCATCGGCAAGGACGTCCTTTCTGCCATCGAGAGATTGCGCCTGAAAGTGGGATTGGGAAGCGCCCATGAAAACGTGGGGAATCTTAACAACGCCTTAGAGCATCTAACGTGGGCGCTCGGCTTCGCCCAAGACTTAGGACTTCCAAGCGAGGCTGCCGGTGTCAAGCTAAACCTGGGGCTTGTCTATGATTCGGTTAAGTGACTATTCCAAGGCAAAGGTGCTCTACGAGGAGGCCGCCGAGGTCTTCCGTAAGATTCAGCATACCTTCGGGGAAGCGACGGCGCTTATTAATCTCAACATGACATTCAGTAAGTTAGGCGAGCACCGTGAGGCTCTGAGGGTGGCTGAGCGGGCGCTGGAGCTATGTCGCCGCATCGGCGACGCCGAGGGAGAAGTCGGCCTGCTTCTCAACTGCGGCGCGGACCTTTGGCACCTGGGGAGGGTCGATGAGGCCGAGGCCCGGCTGTGGGAGGCGCAGCGGCGCAGCCGTCGCCTGGGGTTCAGCACGGTGGAGGCCCGAGCGCTGGCGTATTTGGCGGATCTCTATCGGGAGCGCGGCGACGTGAAGCGGGCCTATCGCCTCTCCCGCCGGGCCGTGCGCCTGCTTGAAGGGGAGGGATTGGACATCCCCGGTGCGGAGGGGATCTGGTTCGCTCACTTCCAGACGGCCCAGGCGGCGGGCCACCCCCGCGCGGCCAAGCGCGCCCTGAAGCACGCGTATGAGCGGGTCCGCCGGGAGCTGGAGTCCGTCCAAGACCCCGCATTGCGTGCCCGAATGGCAAGGAACAATCGAACGTACCGGGAGATCCTGGAAGCGTGGGAAGAGATTGGACAAGCACGGGAGAATCGCTCGGTTGACAGAGAAAGCAGGCCGCAAGTAGGATAGGCCAGGGCAAGGGAGGTTGGTGCTGCATGAGATCGATTTCGCTCTTGTTCTTACGATCCTCTTGTTTGCTGGGGTTGGGGACCGCTTTGATCGTGGCGCTGGTGGGCTGTCCGCCGCCTCCCCCACCCTGGGTTCCCATCTACCAGACCGACTTCGAGTCCGGCGAGCCGGGATCGGAGTGGTCCTCCCAAAGAACGTCGGTTACCCCCATAGGCAATCGTAGGTTCTTGGGAGAGTTCGCCGCGGAGACGGTTCACCTCAAGCTGGAGGACCTCCCGCCCCACACGGAGGTCGAGCTGAGCTTCGACCTCTACATCATTCGCTCCTGGGAGGGGAACGCCACGATCGACCCCCAGGGCACGGTGCGCGCCCTGGGACCCGACATCTGGAGTCTCGAGGTCGTCCGCGGGCCCGTGCTGCTGTATACCACCTTCAGCAACATCGGCTACGTCCCCGAGTGGGGGCGGCAATCCTACCCCGAGGACTACCCCGAGGGGGATTACCCCGCCCGCACGGGGGCCGCCGAGAACAACACCCTGGGGTATCTGTACACCTTCCCCGAGCGGCGCGAGCTGGGGACCCGGCCCATGGACTCCGTCTACCGCATGTACTTTACGTTTGAGCACTCCGAGTCGCTGCTGTGGCTGCGTTTCATCGGCGCGGTCACCGAGGAACACCCCAACGAGAGCTGGGGATTGGACAACGTCCTGGTGCGCGTGCGCTGGTAGACCCGCTGCCCCGCCCGCGAGCTAGAGCACCCGCAGCTCCTCGAAGAGCGCGCTTAGATCAACCACGGGGCGGCCCTGGGCGTCGCAGAGGGGCCGGAGGGCGGGAGCGGCCTTCGGGTAGACGGGCAGGCGCTCCGCCAGCCGCTCCTCGTAGCTTGTCACCGCCTCGTTCTTGTACAAGACGCCGATGGGGATGCGCTCGTCCCACTCCGCGGCCCTCCGCATGAACTCGGCCACCCTCTCGCGGATCTCCTCCTCGGTCATCCCCGGCTTGATTACGGGATCGTAGCCCTCCTCGTCCTCGAGCTTGTAGACCCGCGCGTTGTACCACTCCCGGGTGGTGAGGTCGTTGTAAGTCGGGCAGGGCTGGAGGACGTCCACGAGCGCCATCCCCTTGTGCTCGATCGCCTGCTGAATGATCTTGACGAGGTGGGGGATGTCGAAGGCGTACCCGCGGGCGATGAAGGTGAAGCCCGCGCCGAACGCCAGCGCCAGGGGGTTGATCCCCTCGTTGATGTTCGGCTGCGGCAGGCTCTTCGTCCGCATCCCCAGGCGCAGGGTGGGCGACGCCTGCCCCTTGGTGAGCCCGTAGACCCCGTTGTCGTAGATGAGGTAGGTAAGATCCACGTTGCGCCGTCCGGCGTGGACGAAGTGGCCCGCCCCGATCCCCAGGCCGTCGCCGTCGCCGCCCACGGCAATGACAGTAAGCTCGGGGTTGGCCAGCTTGGCCCCCGTGGCGAAGGGGAGCACCCGCCCGTGGAGGGTGTGCACCCCGTAGGTCTTGACGTAGTGCACCGTCTTGGCGGAGCAGCCGATCCCCGAGAAGAGGGCCACCCGGTGGGGCGGGAGGTCCATCTGGGCTAACGTCATCTGGACGGCGTTTAAGATCCCGTAGTCCCCGCAGTTGTGCAGCACGGCGTTCTCGCTGACGTAGCACTCGACGTCCTCGACCTCCAGGTTCCAAACCGGGCCGTCGTACTCAAACGCCTCCACCGAGAAGACGGGCACCATCAAAAACCGATGGCGGTGGGTCGCGGAAGGAGCTACTTCCTCGGCGAAGACCGTCGAGGGCGGTCTGCCCTCCGGAACCTGGGCGGGGGACAGGGGTAGATCGAGGATCTCTAGGAGTCGGGGAAAGTCCCGCTTCCCGAGGACGTAGACGGCGTAGGAGGCCCGATGCCCGGGTCGGGCCGGCTCCCTTTGGATCGAGGGGGCGATCCCCTGGCGCAGCAACAGGAACTTCAGCTGCTCGCACAGCACGTGCGAGACCGTCTTGTAGTGGGCTCGGGCCCTCTTAGGATCAATCCAGCCGTCGCCGCGCCACAGCCCTTTAAGCAGCTCGCGCTGCTTCTCCAAGGGGAGGAGCAGCACGAAGGGAGGCAGGCGCTTCCGGTCGGCCCCGCTTCCGAACCAAGCGCGAAACGCCCGCGCCAGACGCGAGGAGTTGATCATCAGCTCTACCTGATGCCCCTGCGTCTTCTCCTTGACCGCCACCTCCAACCCGAAGAGCCTGCGGACGATCCCCCGGAGGTCCTCGACGTACTCCCGCTCGTTGAGGTGGAAGGAGAACCCGATGGCCGCGTCGATGCCCCCCTTGCTCGCCGAGCGGGTGTCGATCCAGCCCTCGGCCAAGTAGTAGCCCACCAGGCGCAGGAAGTCCCCGTCGACCTTCACCTCGTCGGGGAGGGGGAGGCTTCGGCGGTCTTGGGGCAGCGGCTCGGCCTCCTCCGGGAGCGGCAGCCTCTCGATGTCCACCACGTCCGTGGGGATCGGGTACGCGAGGTAGTCCCCCTTGCGAACGCGATCGACCCGCTCCCACACCAGATCAAAGCGCTCGTTGTGGCGCTTGGGATGGTCCCGACGGGCGATCAAGACGGGGTGCTCCGGGGTGAGCACCGTCTCCCCCAGGCACTTCGCCCTCAAGCGATAGAGCAACCCCCGGTGGCGGTGGGAGAAGACCTCCGTCACCCGATGGTAGCGCCCATCGAGCCCCATCACCTTGTCGCCCACCTGCAGGGTTTCGATCGGCTTGAGGTCGGGGTTGGTGTGGATCGGCGTGCCGGGGAGCACGCAGCCTGGGCACCAGTTGTTGTGCACGTCCGTCTTGTACTGCTGCACATTAGCGGCCATGGGTCAGCACCACCTTCCGCGGGGCCCCTGCGCCCTCGCCCTCGTCGCCTTCTCCCCCGAGGAGGCAGCGCCGGAGCCCCTCGTAGACCTCCTCGACGGTCATCGGGCGTCCGTTGTACTTTACCAGCAGATGGTCGGCCGCAACGCCCGTCTGCTCGCGGACGAGGGCCGCCAGCTGGCCCGAGAAGTTGTTCTCCACCGCGATCACCCGCTTGGCCCCCTCCAGCTCCTCCGCGACCTCGGGGGCGGGGAAGGGCCAGAGCAGGCGGACCTGGACGAACTTGAGCGGAAAGCCCTCCGCGCCCAACAGCTCCATCGCCTCGAGGATGGCCCCCTTGGGCGAGCCCCAGCTGATCACGACGGCCTCGGCCTCCTCCGTGGGGTGCCCGAAGACGTTGAGCTTCTCCTCCCGCGGGATCTCGCGGGCGGCGGTCTCGAGCTTGCGCATGCGCTTCTCCATCATGCGGTCGCGCACCACGGGGTCCTCGGTGATGTGGCCCCACTCGTCGTGCTCGTCGCTGGTGAGCCAGAAGATCCCGCCCTCGGTCCCGGGGAGCGTCCGGGGGGAGATCCCGTCGTCGGTGAGGAGGAAGCGCCGGATCGCCCCGCCCTCGCTCAAGTTCAGCTCCCGGAGGTCGTCCTCCGCGAGGAGCTTCCCGCGCTCGATTTTTATGCCCTTCGTGTCGTAGAGGGGCCGCGTCTCGCTGGTCGAGGCCAGGGCCTTGTCCAAGAGGTGGATCACGGGGAGCTGGTACTTCTCGGCCCAGTTGAAGGCCCGGACCTCGTCGTAGAACGCCTCCTCTAAGTCCCCGGAGGCGAGCACGATGCGGGGCCCCTCGCCGTGGCCGGCGTGGAGCACGAAGCGCAGATCTCCCTGCTCGGTGCGGGTGGGCATCCCCGTGGAGGGGCTCCCCCGCTGGTAGAGGGTGATCACCACGGGGACCTCGTTGATCATCGCGAAGCCCAAGCCCTCGACCATGAGCGAAAAGCCCGGCCCGGAGGTCGAGGTGGCCGCCCGCGCCCCGGCAATGGCCGCCCCGATCGCCACGTCGATCGCCGCGATCTCGTCCTCCGTCTGCAGGACCAGTAGCGCACCCTCCCCGCCGTCGGTGTGCCGGAGCATCTGGTGGGACTCGAGGTAGACGCTCTCGTCGGTGGCGGGGCTTATGGGGTAGTAGGTCTGCACGGAGCAGCCCGCCAGGATCTTCCCCAGGGCGACGGCCTGCGTGCCGGTGAGGAAGAGGCGGGCCTCCTTCGCTTCCACGGGCTCCAGGCGCACCCGGAAGCCGTCCCCGAAGGTCTGGGCGACGTACTCGTAGGCGAGCTCCGCCGCGCGGACGTTGGCCTCGATGACCTTGGCCTTGCCGTGGAAGACCTCCTCCAGGGCCTTCCGGACCCACTCGACCCCGTAGCCCAGGAGGGCCGTCGAGGCCGCCACGGCCAGGGTGTTCACCGCCCGCTTCAGCTTGCTTAAGGGCTGTTGGAGCTCCTCGGCCAGCCGCTGCAGCAGCTCGTCGTAGGGGATGGGGTAGAGCCCCACGCCCTCCTTCTCCACCACGCTCAGGAGGTCCTTGAGGGTGGTGCCCACGCCCTGCTGCTCCAGGAACCGCTGCATGTCGTCCCGGAAGCGGGCGCTGAGGGTGGGGACGCGCTCGAGGGGGGTCCGCTCCAGCTTGGGGTCGTAGACGATCCCGCCCCCCGGGACGACGTCCGGGGCGTGGACGAAGACGGTCTCCGCGTCGAAGCTCACCAACAAATCCGCACGATGGCGAATCGCTTTTAAGGGCTTATCGGAGACGCGGACCTGGTAGTAGCTGTGCTCGCCCATGATGTTGCTGTAGTACTCGCGCTGGCCCAGCACGTAGAGGCCGCCGTGGGCACAGGCGCGGGCGAACACGTTGGCCGCGGAGTCCACGCCGCTCCCTTGGGCTCCGCCGATCAGCCAGCTTAGCCGGTTGATCCGTCGCTCCGCCTTGGGTTGCTCGGGTGCCTGCTCCTGCTTATGTTCCTGCTCCATGGGGATTGTGCGCCCTCCCTTGGCCCAGCCGGTGGGCATACCGATGGGCATACCGAGGGGTAACTCTAGCAGGTTCCCCGGGAGGTTGCAACCGACGGAAATCGCGGCCCGAACCCGGCGTGCGACGGGAATCAGCGCCAGGAGGGGTCGCCCCAGCGGGACGATCTTCTCTTCTCGCCTGTCTTGGTCCCGGGTGAACCGGGGAGAAAACGGGCGAACGGATGCGGAGCGGTGTAAGCCCCCTACCGCAACACGAGGACCTCGATGAGCCCTTCGCCCTCTTTGAGGGCCGTAAGCGCCTTGCCCACCAGGGCGTTTGGGCACGCCTCCACGGCCGGGCAGCGCATCACGTACCCGGGCTTCGAGGCCGTGGTGAGCAGATCCCCCGGCGCGATGGGGCCGTTCTCCGCCGTGGCCTTGACCCACACCCGCCCCATCAGCGCCAGGAGGGGCCGCCCCGGCGGCCGCGAGAGCGCCCGCTCCCAGACGAGCTGCCAGGCTTCCCCCTGCAGCAGGGCCCCAATTGTCACCGCCCCGCGCACGACTTTCACTTCCCTGCCCCCGCTCCCCGCCTGTGGACCGGACGAGGGTTCCGCGGAGAGCAGGCCCCTTAGGTTCACGATCCCTCCCCCACCACCGCCTGCCCAGGAGGTGAGCAGAGGCCGCAGCCCCGATCCGCGAAGCATCCGGAGGACCTGCAGGTGCTCCACCCAGTCCTGCTGCTCTTGGGGCTCGTTGGCCAGCGTAATTCCGGGGGAGGTGGCGATCACCCCGGCCACCCTCGGACTGAAGGGCCCACGGGCCTTGCGGTACTTGCCCGGGTGGTGAGGATCGATCTCGACCACGTC
>JALUUA010000122.1 GCA_027021605.1 Candidatus Bipolaricaulota bacterium
GGAGCCCCGCCGGCTGGGGATCGCCTTGGCGGGGCGGAGCCACCCCCTAAGCTGGGCCGACAAGCCCCGCCCTGTGGACTTCTACGACCTCAAGGGGGCGATCTCCGCTTTGCTCGACCATTTGGGTGTGGACGAGGAGGGGGTGCGCTATCGGCCCCTGCAGCGCCCGCCCTTCCACCCCGGGCGGGCCGCGGAGGTGCTCATCAACGAACAGCCCGTGGGCGTTCTCGGGGAGGTCCACCCCCGGGTGGCGGAGCGCTTCGACCTGCGGGGGCGCGTCTATCTCGCCGAGCTGGACTTGGAGGCGCTGCTGGCCCACGTCCAGGAGGACCGCGCCTACCGCCCCATCCCGCGCTTCCCGGGGATTCGCCTGGACCTGGCAGCGGTCCTCCCCGAGGAGGTCCCCGCCGAGCGCGTGGAGCGGGTGATCCGGGAGCACGGGGGCGAGTGGCTCCGGGAGGTCGTGCTCTTCGATGTGTACAAGGGCGAGCCCGTCCCCGAGGGCCATCGTAGCCTCGCGTACGCGCTCTTCTACCGAAGCGACGAGAGGACGCTCACGGACGAGGAAGCCCAGGGCGCCCACCGGCGCGTGATCGAGGCCCTGCGCCGGGAGCTGGGCGCACAGGTCCGCGGGCTGGAGGCGGAGGCATAAGCAGAAGGCATAAGGCAAGTTAAAGACAAGGCATGAGAGATAGAGGGAGGAGGACCCCCATTGGCTAGCCCCCAAACGGAGACGCTTGCGGCGGAGCGGGCGGAACCCGCCTTCGGGGACCGAAGGCCCCTGGTGCAGCTCCAGAACGTCAAGGCCCACTTCACGCTGCGGCGGGGGATCTTCGTCTCCAAGGCCGTGGTCAAGGCCGTCGACGGGATCACCCTCGACATCGCCCGCGGCGAAACAGTCGCCTTGGTGGGCGAGTCCGGCTCGGGCAAGACGACCCTGGGGCGGATCTCCTTGCGCTTGATTGAGCCCACCGAGGGCCGGGTGCTCTTCGACGGGGAGGACATCTCCCACGTCCCCGAAGGGCAGCTCTTGCGCTTTCGCCGCAGAGCCCAGGCCGTCTTTCAAGACCCCTACGCGAGCTTGAACAATTACATGACCGTGGCCCAGATCGTGGAGGAGCCCTTGATCATCCACAAGATCGGGAGCCGGGAGGAGCGGGCCGCCCGCGTCCGCGAAGCCCTGGACGCCGTGCGATTGCGCCCCCCGGAGGAGTTCCTCCCCCGCTTTCCCCATAGGCTCTCGGGGGGCCAGCGCCAGCGGGTGGCGATCGCCCGGGCCCTCGTCCTCGATCCCGAATATTTAGTCGCCGACGAGCCCGTCTCCATGGTGGACGCCTCCAGCCGGGCCGAGATCCTCCTGGTGCTCAAGGAACGTCAGGAGGACGCGGGGACCGCGATCTTGTACATCACCCACGACATCGCCACCGCGCGCCACTTCGCCCACCGCATCGGGGTCATGTATCTGGGCCACTTGGTGGAGCTGGGGCCTGCCGACAGGGTCATCGATAACCCGCTGCACCCGTACACCCAACTGCTGCTCGAGGCGGTCCCGGAGCCCGACCCCAACAATCGCCTGCGGGAGCGGCCCATCATCCCGGGCGAGCCCCCCTCGCCGGCGAACACGCCGCCGGGCTGTCCCTTCCACCCCCGCTGCCCGAAGTTCATGAAGGGCACCTGCGAGACGGCCGAGCCGGAGTGGAAGGAGATCGAGCCGGACCACTGGGTGGCCTGCTTCCTCTACTGATTGGGGTTTGCTCTTCCCCAGCTCTTCCCCTACAATCGGGCCCGAGGAGGGGAGGATGACATGAACCGATCCGTATGGGTGTGCGCGTTCGCCGTCTTGACCGTCGTTGGGCTCTTCCTGCTGCCCGCCCTCTCGCAGGAGAAGGCCGAGTATACCCCGCCCCACACGAAACCCGGTCCGGCCTCCGAGGTGATTCGCTTCAGCCAGTTCGACCAAGAGGCCGCGCCCCTGCACCTGGCCCAGGGGGACATGGACCTCTACCTCTTCGGGCTGCGGCACTTGGGAGCCCAGGAGGTCCGCGAGAACCCCGATCTCACCCTGTATGAGGCGTTTGCGGGCTTAAACTCGCTCATCCTCAACCCGGCCCCCGCGCCCCAAGGGAAGTTGAACCCCTTCGCCATCAAGAAGGTGCGCCAGGCCGTCCAGCTCATCATCGATCGGGAGTTCATCGTCAACGAGTTCTACGGGGGCTTTGCGGCTCCCATGCTGGCCCACATCGGCCCCGCCGACCCGGATTACCTCGTGATCTACGACGTGCTGCTCGCCGCGGGGCTCGGCTACGACCCCGAGCGCGCCCGCGCCATGGTCGAGGAGGCCCTCACCGAGGCGGGGGCCGAGCTCGTCGATGGGGTCTGGCACTACAACGGCGAGCCCATCGTGCTCAAGTTCATCATCCGCACCGAGGACGAGCGGCGCGACATCGGGGATCTCATCGCCGCCGAGCTCGAGAAGCTCGGCTTCCAGGTCGATCGGCAGCCCATGACCTTCGGTCCGGCGCTCGATGTGGTCTACGGAAGCGACCCCGCCGAGTTCAAGTGGCACCTCTACACCGAGGGCTGGGGGAAAGGAGCCCTCGACGCTTACGACTTCGGGACGATCAATCAGTTCTACGCCCCCTGGTTCGGGGCGATG
>JALUUA010000123.1 GCA_027021605.1 Candidatus Bipolaricaulota bacterium
TAAGCGCTCGTAATGAGCCCGGCTGACGATGCGGGTGTACTGCGGGTTCGCCACGAGGCGCGGGTAGAGCTGTGGGACGATCCGCCGGGAGAGTTCGACGAATGCCTCGAGCTCAGAGCGGTGGAGCAGCACGTAGTCAGGCGCGATGCAGGTCTGGCCCGCGTTGTAGAGCTTGCCGACCCAGATGCGCCGGGCCGCCGTTTGGAGGTCGAAATCGGGGTGGACGATCGTGGGGCACTTTCCGCCTAGCTCGAGCGTGACGGGCGTTAGGTTCTCCGCAGCGGCCTTCATCACGAGCCGCCCCACGCGCGTGGAGCCCGTAAACAGAATGTGATCGAACGGCAGCGAGACGAACGCCTGCGCCACCTCCACGCCGCCCACGGTCACCCAGACGTACTCCTCGGGGAAGAGTTCGCTCAAGAAATCCCGCAGAAGCTCCGCTGTGCGGGGGGCCAGCTCGGAGGGCTTCAGCATCACGTGGTTGCCTGCCGCGATCGCGTCCACGAGGGGCGAGAGCGCCAGGAGCAGCGGGTAGTTCCAGGCGCTCAAGATCCCGACGACGCCCAAGGGCTGATAGACGATGTACGATCTCCCGGGCAGGAACGCGAACCCCGTCCCGACGCGCCGGGGGCGCATCCAGCGCTTTAGGTGCTTGAGCGCGTGTTTGATTTGATCGAGCAGCGGGAAGCACTCCAGCAGTAAAGTCTCCTCGTGGGCGCGGCCCCCGAAGTCCTCGGAGATTGCCTGGACGAAGTCGTCCTTGCGGGCCAGGAGCCCGGCCCGCAGCGCGCGCAGCGCCTCCAGCCGCCTGCGGTAGTCGGGCGGCTCGCGCCGGAACGCCCTCCGCTGAAGCTCAAGCGTTCGTTTGAGTTGGGCCGCAAGCGCCTCTTGCGGCGCCCTCTCCGTCCCCGGGACGGTGGCCATGGGCTTGCCTCCCTGCACCGGCCACTGTACCCCCTTCAGCAAGCGGCCGTCAAGCGACTCGGCGGGCTTAGCTTAAATGCCCCGCCGGTAGTTTCGCATCCGCTCCTCGATCTCCTCCAGGGAATCGCCGCCCAGCTTCTCCAGCAGGGCGTCGGCCAGCGTAAGCGCGAGCACGTTCTCCCCGATCACAGAAGCCGCCGGAACGGCGCACACATCCGACCGCTCCACGTGCGCCTCCACGGGCTCCTTGGTCAAGATGTCCACGGACTCCAAGGGGCGCATGAGGGTTGAGATGGGCTTCATCGCCACCCTCACGATCAAGGGTCCGCCGTGGGTCATCCCGCCCTCGATCCCGCCCGCGCCCGCGCTCTTGCGGTAAAAGCCCCTCTCCTCGTCGTAGTAGATGGGGTCGTGCACCTCGGAGCCCCAGCGCGCGGCGGCCTCGAAGCCCAGCCCGATGCCCACGCCCTTCATCGCCTGGATGCTCATCATCGCCTGAGCGATCTGGGCATCGAGTTTGCGGTCCCAGTGGACGTGGCTCCCCAACCCGGGCGGCACCCCCCGGGCGATCACCTCGAAGACCCCGCCGACGGTGTTTTTTTGAGCCATGGCCTCATCGATCCGGCTCATCATGCGCCGCTCCGCCTGGGGATCAAGGCAGCGCACGGGGGAGCGGTCCGCGCGCGCGTTCAGCTCGCGAAGATCTTCGTACTGAGAGGCGTCCACACGGCTTCGGATCTCGTGGATCTGCACGACGTGGCTCGCAATTTGAATCCCCAAGCGTTCCAGGAGCTGGCGGGCGATCGCGCCCAAGGCGACGCGCATCGCCGTCTCGCGGGCGCTCGCCCGCTCCAACACGTTGCGGATGTCTCGATGCTGATACTTGATGGCCCCGGCTAAATCCGCGTGCCCGGGGCGCGGGACCGTGACGGGTTTATAGCGGGGAGGCTCCTCCCACGGGTCCATGCGCTCCTTCCAGTTCTCCCAGTCGCGGTTCCAGATCAGGACGGCGATGGGGCTCCCCAGCGTCCTCCCGAAGCGCACCCCCGCCAGGATCTCGGCCTCATCGCGTTCGATGAGCTGCCGCCCGCCGCGGCCGTAGCCGTGCTGACGCCTCCGGAGCTGGTGGTTGATCTCTTCCAAACTCAAGGGAAGCCCCGCGGGCATCCCCTCTAAGATGCCCACGAGCGCGCGTCCGTGCGACTCCCCCGCCGTGAGATATCGCAGTCTGCGCATGGCCCCTTACTATGGGGCATTCGGGGAGAGGTGTCAACCGAACGGAAAGCAGGAGGAAGTCGGTCAGCGGATGAAAAACGGATAAGCGGATAAACGGGGCCACCGTCGACGACCGTATCCGTTTATCCGCTTTTTATCCGTTGGCCGATTCTACTACGCTTCGCTTCCGGTAGCTTTGCACGCTCATGGGGCCACCCGCACGTCGCCCATCGTCGCTTCCTCGACCTCGAGCCGGATCCACGCGAACCCGTTGAGGTCGTCGGGCATGACGCCCGTGACCACCCCGTCGTACGGGGCGTAGAGGTAGAGCGCCTGCATCCGGGCGTGGAGCTCCGCGATGCGGTCCTCGTACCCTTGGTCGCCGAAGGCGAGCGCCTTGAGCTTGCCGAGGAACGAGTTTCGCTCTTGGGCGATGCGGTCGATTTGCCGTTGCAGCTCGGCCAGCGCCTCGGGGTCCGTGACGCAGATCGGCGTCCCCTGCGTCACGGGCTGGTAGGGCTGCACCAAGGGTTGTCCGCTGCAGCTCAGCTCCCGAACCGCCCGCCGGGTCCCCGGCACGGTGGCTAGGCCGCCCTCCTTCCACTCCCAGTAGAAGCGCTCGGCGGCCACCAGCTGCGCCAGGGGCTCCGCAGTCGCGCGGACCACCCAGTACGCCTCGCGCACCTCGTGGGCGAGCGTGGCCCCGCACACCTCGATTTGAACCTCCTCGGCGCGCCGCAGCCCGTCGCGGGCGAAGCGCAGCTCCAGCGAGCCGTCGAAGTTCTCCACGATCTCCTCGGGCCGGGGGACAAAGCGCATCTGTCCGATGGGGGTCTCCGGCGCCATCCGCACCCGGAGCGCGCTCGTGGAGGCGGGGTCCGCCTCGCTCAGCGCGAAGTAGAAAACTTTAATGGGCGGCGCGCACGCGGGCGCCGCGGGCCCCTCCGCGGGGGCCGTCCCCATCCCCGTGCCGGGCAGGCTCGCCGTCTGGAGGGCGCCCAGGACCAGCACCAGGAGCGCACCCAGCGGCACGAGCAGGCCGAGCGCCTTGAGCCGCCGTCTCGTCCGTCTCGCCTTGGGGTCCGTCACCGTGAACACCTCCTCGGATTTGGGAATATCGCCCCATGTACCCGCGGGACCCCGGGAGGTTTCACCCGCCGTCCGCGCACCCCCATCTGGCCTGGAGTGCTATAATGGGCACATGCAGCTGGAGGGGATCACGCTCGCCGCCGTCGTCGCGGAGCTGCGCGCCCGGGCGCAGGGGGCCTTCGTTCAGCAGGTCTACCAGCCCCTCCCGGATCTGGTTTTGTTAAAGCTCTACCGGCCCGCGACCCGGGAGAAGCTCCAGCTGCTGATCTCGGTGGGAAACGACCCTCGGGTCCACCTCACCGAGCAGCGCTACGAGAACCCCCTCGAGCCCCCGGCGTTCTGCATGCTGCTGCGCAAATACGCGAAGGGCGGCGTCCTCGAGCGCATCGAACAGCCCGACCTCGAGCGGATCGTGGACCTCGGGATCGCCAAGCGGGACGGGGGGTGCACGCTGCGGGCCGAGCTTTTGGGGAACCGGAGCAACGTCGTGCTGCTGCGCGGGGACGAGGTGCTGGGGGCGCTCAAGCCGTCAGTGGGCTCCCGGGTCTTTCGGCCCCACGGGCGCTACGAGCCTCCCGCTCCCCAGGACAAGCTCGATCCCCGGGCCTGCTCGGGGGAGGCGTGGCTCGCCGCGCTGCGCTCCCAGGGGGGCCCGCTGGGGAAGGCGATCGCGGCGATCACCGCGGGGATCGGGCCGCGCACGGCCCGCGAGCTGTGCGCTCGCGCCGGGCTTTCCCCCGAGAGCCCCGTCACCGCGCTTACAGACGAACAGCAGGAAAAGCTCGGGTCGGAGACGAAGTCGCTCTTTCAGCGGGTGAACCGCGGGGAGTTCGCGCCGTGTCTCTACCGACACCGCGACCGCGGCCTCGACGGGGACGGGGACCCCGTGGACGTGACGCCCTTTCCCTACGCGATCTACGCCCACCTCCGGGAGGAGCGCTTCCCCGGCATCTCCGAGGCGCTGGACGCCGCCCACCGGGAGACGCATCAGGAGCCCTTTGAGGAGCTTCACCAGAGGCTGACGAGGGAGCTGCGTCGGAGGCAGGAGAAGGTCGAGGAGGCGCTTGCCAAAGTCGAGCGCGACCTTCGGGGGGCCGAGCGCCACCGTGAGTACCAAGCGCTGGGGGATCTGCTCCTGGCCCACCTCGCGGATCTGGGCACCGCCCGCGGGCGGGCATCGGTGGAGCTGGTGGACTTTGAGGGCTCCCGGCGCACGATCCCGCTGGACCCCAAGCTCACGCCCGCGGAGAACGCCCAGCGCTACTACGAGCGGGCCAAGAAGCTGCGGCGGGGCTTGGAGAAGCTGGCCGCACGCAGGCAGGAGTTGGAGTGGGAGCGGCAATACCTCGAGGAGGTGCAGCTCCACCTCGAGGGGGCCCGCACCCTCGAGGAGCTGCGGGAGCTTGCCGAGGAGCTGGGCCTGCCCGAGGAGGCCCGGCCCCAAACCCAAAAGCGGGGACCCGCGGAGCCGTCCCGGCCGCGGCGGTATGCGCTGGGGGACTACGGGATCTGGGTGGGGCGAAGCGGCCGTCAGAACGACAGGCTGGTGCGGGAGAGCCACCGCGAGGACTGGTGGCTCCACGTGCAGGACCGCCCCGGGGCCCACGTCGTCGTGCGGGGACCCAAGAAGGGGGAGGAGCCGCCCCCGGAGGTGCTGGAGCGCGCTGCGGAGCTTGCGGCGTATTATTCCAAAGCGCGGGGCTCGGGGAAGGTGCCCGTGATCGCCACACGCATAAAACATCTCCGCAAGCCCAAGGGGGCCCGTCCCGGCCTCGTGCTCGTCTCCCAAATCGAGAAGACACTTGTGGTACAACCGCAAAACCCCTTCGAGGAGGACCGCCAAGCATGATGCGCCTGCGATCGTCGTTCGGACTGGGAAGCGCCGTGCAGTACCTCATCGTGCTCATCGTGTTGGTGTACGCCTTTCAGTTGCTCAACCAGCCGCCGCCCCCGCGGGGCGCGAGCCCCTGGAGCTACCTCGACGTGCGCTGGATCACCTGGGTGGAGCGGACCTTCGGGCTGCTCGCGCCGCCCCGCGGCCCCGAGGTCCTGTGGCAGCTCGTCACCTACATGTTCCTGCACGGGGGGCTTTGGCACATCCTCTTCAACGTCTACGCCCTGTGGCTCTTCGGGAGCGTGCTCGAGCGGGTCTGGGGGTTCCGCCGCTTCTTGGTCTACTATTTCTTCACGGGGATCGGCGCGGGGCTGACCACGGTGCTCTACGCCCAGGTCACCGGGGAGCCGAGCTTGAGCGTCGGGGCCTCGGGGGCGATCTACGGGCTCCTGTTGGCGTTCGCCTTCTACTTCCCCAATCAGCCCCTGTACTTCTTCTTCATCCCCATCCC
The DNA here is from genome assembly GCA_027021605.1 of Candidatus Bipolaricaulota bacterium. Classification (GTDB taxonomy): domain Bacteria; phylum Bipolaricaulota; class Bipolaricaulia; order RBG-16-55-9; family RBG-16-55-9; genus JALUUA01. The sequence goes on from JALUUA010000123.1 coordinate 5,574, forward strand.
GATCCCCGCCAAGTACGCGGTGGTGCTGCTGGGCGGCTTCGCCGTGATCGCGAAGATCACCGGGTTCCTGCCGCTCATCGGCCACCTGGCCCACCTGGGCGGCATGCTCTTCGGGCTCCTGTACTTGAAGGGACCCCGGTGGCTGCGGCAGCTGGGCTAGGCGAGGGGCGGCCGGGCTAGGGCCTGTCAGGGCTTCGCCCCCTGCGGGTACGATGGACGATTGAGATTTGGGGGGGCGTCGGTTACAATGCCCCCCACGAAAGCGAGGTCGATGCGATGCGCGCGTTCCTGATGACCCTGTTTGTGCTGGACTCGTTGGCGCTGATCGGGCTCATCCTCATCCAGATGAGCCGTCACTCGGGACTCAGCGGGGCCTTCGGCGGCGGAGCGTCGTACGCCGTCTTCGGCAGAGAAGAGACGAGCGACCCCAAGCGCACGGCCACCGCGTGGCTCGCCGCCCTGTTCTTCGTGCTGGCGCTGAGCCTCTCCCTGGTCGCGTAGGGGTTAGGTAGGTAGGGAGGGGGAACGGAACATGGCGACCCCGGCAGCGGCACCGACCCCGACGGCGACCCGCACGCTCATCGACGTCCGGGACCTCAAGACGTACTTCTACACGGAGGACGGCGTGGTCCGGGCCGTCAACGGCGTCTCGTTCAGCATCGACCGCCAGAAGACCCTGGGGGTCGTGGGCGAGTCCGGCTGCGGCAAGAGCCAGACCGCCCTCTCGATCATGGGGCTCGTCCCCATGCCCCCGGGGCGGATCGTGGGCGGGGAAATTCTGTATTACCGCGACGAGCAGCCTATCGACCTCACGAAACTGGACCCCAAGGGGCGGGAGTACCGCTCGATCCGGGGCAACGAGATCGCGATGATCTTCCAGGAGCCGATGACCTCCCTGAACCCCGTCTACACCATCGGGGATCAGATCATGGAGGCGATCATCCTCCACCAGCGCAAGAGCAAGCGCGAGGCCCGGGAGCTGGCCATCGAGATGCTGCGCAAGGTGGGCATCCCCCTCCCCGAGCAGCGGGTGGACGAGTACCCTCATCAACTCTCGGGCGGGATGCGCCAGCGGGCGATGATCGCCATGGCCCTCTCGTGCAACCCCCACTTGCTCATCGCCGACGAGCCGACCACCGCCTTGGACGTGACGATCCAGGCCCAGATCCTCGAGCTCATCAAGCAGCTCCAGGAGGAGCACCACATGGCGCTCATGATGATCACCCACAACCTGGGGGTGATCGCCGAGACCGCCGACGACGTGATCGTGATGTACATGGGCAAGGTGGTCGAGCAGGCCCCGGTGCGCGAGCTCTTCCACGACCCGAAGCACCCCTACACCCAGGGGCTCATGGAGTCGATCCCGGCGCTCACTAAGAAGAAGGAGCGGCTCAAGCCCATCAAGGGCGTCGTGCCCGATCCCTACAACGTCCCCGTGGGGTGTCCCTTCCAGACGCGCTGTCCCCACGTCCACGACGCCTGTCGGGAGATGCCGCCCTTGGAGGAAGTCGCGCCCAACCACAAAGTCGCCTGCTGGCTCTACTAGAGGGGTGACCCGGAATGGCCACACAGACGCAGCTGCAGCAGACGGACGACGTGACCGCCTACCGCGGGGGAGGGGAGCTCCTCCTCGAGGTCAAGAACCTCAAGAAGTACTTCCCCGTAAAGCGGGGGATCCTGAGGCGCACGGTCGGATGGGTCAAGGCCGTAGACGGCGTAAGCTTCTTCATCCGCCGCGGCGAGACCCTGGGGCTGGTGGGCGAGTCGGGCTGCGGCAAGACGACCACCGGGCGCGCCATTCTGAGGCTGATCGAGCCCGACCCCGGCAGCCAGGTCGTCTTCTACGACAACGGCCGGGCGGTGCACATCACCCGGCTCCGCTCCCGGGAGCTCAAGGCGATGCGCCGCAAGATGCAGATCATCTTCCAGGACCCCTACTCGAGCCTCAACCCCCGGATGACGATCGGCGACATCATCGGGGAGCCCTTGATCATCCACGGGGTGGCCCGGGGCAAGGAGCGCGAGGCCCGGGTGCGCGAGCTGTTGGAGGCCGTCGGGCTCAACCCCGCCTACATGAAGCGCTACCCCCACGAGTTCAGCGGCGGCCAGCGCCAGCGGATCGGGATCGCCCGCGCCTTGGCGCTCGATCCCCAGCTCATCGTCTGCGACGAGCCCGTCTCCGCCCTCGACGTCTCCATCCAAGCCCAGGTGATCAACCTCCTGGAGGACCTCCAGAAGGAGTTCGAGCTCACGTACCTCTTTATCGCCCACGATCTGAGCGTGGTGCGCCACATCAGCGACCGGGTGGCGGTGATGTATTTAGGCAAGATCGTGGAGATGGCCGAGACCGAGGAGCTCTTCCAGAACCCGAAGCACCCCTATACGGAGGCGCTCCTCTCGGCGGTGCCCGTTCCCGACCCCGACGTCAAGAAGGAGCGCATCATCTTGGAGGGGGACGTCCCCAGCCCGGTGAATCCCCCGTCGGGGTGCGTCTTCCACCCGCGCTGCCCCTACTACAACAAGAACGGCTGGGAGGTCTGCCGCACCGAGGTGCCCCAGCTCGAGGACATCACGGGGAACGAGCACTTCGCCGCCTGCCACTTCGCCAGGGAGCTGAAGCTCCAGGGTGTCACCGCCATGATCGAGCGGCGCGAAGCGTCCAAATAGCTTAAGGCGCCTGCCCGTCCCGTCGATCGATGAAGCTCGATGAAGCTGCTCCTGGGCACCCGGAACCGCGGCAAGATCCGTGAGCTCCTTGCGTTGCTCCGGGACCTCCCGGTGGAGCTCCTCACTGTGGACGATGTCCCCTTCTCCGACGTCCCCGAGACGGGTCGAACGTTTCGCGAGAACGCGCTCTTGAAGGCCCGGGCGATCTCCCGGGAGACGGGCCTCCCCGTGCTGGCGGAGGACTCCGGCCTGGAGGTGGAGGCGCTGGGGGGCGCGCCGGGGGTGTACAGCGCCCGCTTCGCCGGGGAGGGCGCGACGGACGAGGAGAACGTCCGCAAGCTCTTGGAGCTTCTTAGGGACATTCCCGAGGGGCAGCGGGGGGCCCGGTTCGTGTGCGCGGCCGTCGTGCGCTTCCCCGACGGGACGGAGCTTGCGGCGGAGGGGGAGCTGCGCGGGCGGATCGCGTTTGAGCCCCGGGGGGCGCACGGCTTCGGCTACGATCCCGTCTTCATCCCCGAAGGCTTTTCGCGGACGCTGGGAGAGCTGGGCCGCTCCGTCAAGGACGAGATCAGCCACCGCAGGCGGGCCTTGGAGGCGCTGAAGGCCCGGATGCGGGGATACCTCCGGCGGAGCCCCTAGGCGGGGGCGGGGGCCGGGGTGGGGCGGACCCTCTCCAGGGCCCGCAGCCGGGCGCTCCGGGCCCGGGGGTTCTCCGCGATCTCCCCCTCCGTGGGCGTTGCCTTCCCCAAGAGCTTCGCCTCGGGCCTGCGTCCGCAGCGGCAGATCGGGACCTCGGGGGGGCAGACGCACCCCTGGGCCTTCGCCTGCATGAAGCGCTTCACGAGCCGGTCCTCCAGGGAGTGGAACGAGATCACCACCAGCCGGCCCCCCGGCTTGAGGCTCCGAAAGGCGGTCTCCAAGCCCCTCTCCACGTTCTCCAGCTCGCGATTGACGGCGATGCGCAGCGCCTGAAACGTGCGCGTCGCCGGGTGGAGCCCCCGGCGGAACGATGCCCGCTGCGCGGGTTGCGGGATCGCCCGCAGCACGAGCTCCACGAGTTCTCGTGTGGTCTCGATCGGCTTCCGGGCGCGGGCCCGCACGATCTCCCCCGCGATTCGAGAGGCGTAGCGCTCCTCGCCGTATTCCCGTAGGATGCGCGCCAGCTCCTCCTCGGGGTACGCGTTTAGGATCTCCGCCGCGGTGAGCGGCCCCTCGGGGTCGAAGCGCATGTCCAGGGGGCCGTCCCCCCGGAAGCTGAACCCCCGCTCCCGATCCGCCAGCTGCAGCGAGGAGAGCCCCAGGTCGAGGAGCACCCCGTCTACGCCCGCGATCCCCCGCTCTTTAAGGACTTTTTCCAGGTCGACATAGCTGGCCCGCACCAGCTCCACGGTGCCCTTCTTAAGAAACTCCCGCAGGCGCCCTGCCGCCGCGGCCAACGCCTTCGGGTCCACGTCCAGCCCGATCAGCCTGCCCCCTCGGTCGGGGTCGAGCCGCCTTGCGATCTCGTAGGCGTGCCCTCCCCCGCCCACGGTGGCGTCCACGTATGCGCCCTCGGGGCGCACGGCCAAGTGCGCCAACACCTCGTGCAGGAGCACCGGCCGGTGCTCCACGCCCTCGGCCTCGGGGGCCGGGGCCGCCCTAGCGGGCGCCTCGGGATGGGGCTTGGGATTGGGATTTTGATTGCGAAGCGACATGGACCTTTGTCCCCCTCTCCCCGGCGGGGTGGGCCTCCCCGACCGTTCCGGCGCTTGCGCTCAGGTCCTCCCGCAGACGTCGGAGGAGCGCATCCGTGGCCCTGCGCGTTTGGTTATAAAGAACATCCCGCGCGACCCGGAGGCGCGCCCGGAGCGCCTCCTCTTCCCCGCGGAACCCTTCGAGGACGGCGGCCAGCTCCACCTCGAAGCTCGCGACCTGCTCGGGGACGGCGCACGGGAGGGCGGGCCCGCCCGCCCGCTCCACCTGGCGCGCGAACGTCTCGAGCTTCGTGGGTCCCCCCACGGCGAGGAAGGGCACCTCCCCCAGCAGCGCGAAGATGAGCGCATGCAGGCGCATCCCGACCACGGCCCGGGCCCGGCGGAAGACGCAGAGCGCCTCCGCAACCGACGCCCCCTCGGCCCGCAGGACGGGCGGCCGGGGCGTAAGGCGCGCCGCGAGCGCCTCCATCCCCTCCCGGTCCTCCGGGGGGTGGAGGGCGAAGAAGACGGGGCGCAGGCCCAGCTCCCTCTGGACGTACGCGAGCTGGTGCACGAGTCCCTCCGCCAAGCCCTCGGGAGGGGTCCCCCGAAGGGCGATCAGCACATAGGGCCTTCCGCCTTCGGGGTCCGCTGCGGCTGCGTCTGCGGGTGCGGGTGAGCCCGCGCAGTCGCCCCCCCGGGAGGCGAGCAGCAGGGCGAGGTCGCTCCCGCGGGCGAGGCGCTTCGCGGGGAGGCCCCAGCCCCGCAGGAGCTTCGCGCTCGGCTCGTCCCGCACGGTCGCGAACGCCGCCCGGGGGAGGAGGCTCCGGGCCCAGCGGGTCACGAGCCGGCTGCGCAGCGGTCCCAAGCCCTGTCCCACCAGATAGACGGGGCAGTGGCGCAGAGCGTACGCGATGAGCCCGAGGTAGTAGAGGGCGGACCGGCGGCTCGTCTCGTCTTGCAGCAACCCGCCGCCCCCGCTGAGGAACGCGTCCGCCGCGCGGATCGCCCTTCGGACCTCCCGAGGGTTGCTGCGGTCGACGGCCTTCACCCCGTAGAGGCGGGCCGTCTCCCGCGGCGCGGCCGAGAGCACCACGGGCTCGATCCGGAGGTCGCCGCGGGAGCCCAGGGAGCGCAGCTCCTCGAGCAGCACGCCCAGGATCGCCTCGTCCCCCAGGTTCCCGAAGCCGTAGTAGCCGGAGATGACCACCCTCTTGGCCTCCGCCATGACGGGGTCAGTCTACCCGCCGGGCGCCGCTTCGTCGATGCCGAAGGCCCGCGATCGCCTCGGCCCCCGCGATCAGGCCCCACAGCCCCACGCCGAGGAGGGCCCCCAGGAGGAGCCCGTAGAAGGAGCGCAGCAGCGTCACGACGAGCGGCGTGTGGAGGTGGAGGAAGGTGTTGACCGCCGAGGCGGGGCCGATCGCCCCCAGGACGAGGAGCGCCGCCGTCGCGGGCCGCCGCCACCGGGGGTGCAGCCCGAGCCCCACGAGGAGCAGGGGGTAGCCGATCAGGAACTCCTTGAAGCGGGGTCGGACGCCGAAGAGCCCCTCGAGCAGCTCGCGCACCTCCCCCTCCGCCGCGGGGAGGAGCCCGTCGGGTGGGGCGTTCCCGCTGCGCCAGAGGGCGACGGCCACGGCCACGAGGACCGCCGCCCACGAAACCCCGTCCCCGATCCGGGGGCGGATCGCCCGCAGGGGAAGGCGCCAGAGCACCCCCATCGCTACGAGCACAAGGGGCAAGACGAGGATCGCTTTGATCCCCCGCGGCTCCCGCAGCTTGAGGAAGTAGAGCTCCGAGCTGAGCAGCGCGGCCGCGAGCAGCCCCCCTCCCACAGAAATCCCCACCGCGAGGATGAGGGATCCAGCGGCCCTTACCAACCTAAGGGTTCCTCGAGGAAGGGGAGACCGGGCGGCCAGGCGCTCGGCAAAAAGAACTCCCAGGGCGGGGGCGACGGCCGCGATCCCCGCCGCGGCTACCCCCCGGAGG
>JALUUA010000124.1 GCA_027021605.1 Candidatus Bipolaricaulota bacterium
CTTCACCGGCATGGGCTTAGGGTTGCTTTGGGGCTGGCTCCGGAAAAGACGCTACGTCGGCTGAGCTGCCCCTCTCCTTCTCTCCCCCTCATCCGTTTATCCGCTACCCATCCGTTGACGCGGCTTGCGCCACCGCCACGAGAAGAAGCGCAACACCCACGCCATCGCGTACCCCAAACCCGCCAGCACATAAAGCTCCCGATCGTCAAAGCCCAACCCGAAAAAGCGAATCCCGATGAACACGGCCACCCCGATGAGGATCGCCGGCGTCGCGTCGATGTAATCCCGCTCCTTCTCAAAGCCCAGCTCTCGGTGGACCCACTCGCACGTCACCTGCTTCTCCACCGCCGCCTGCTGCAGCAAGCCCATGAGCTTCTTTAAGTTCCCGGAAGCCCGCCTCACACACGCCCGCGTGAACACCTTCCGGTCCTCGACCCATAAGCCCTCGTCCTCCACGAACAGCTCGACGATCGCGGCCTGATGCTCTTCACTGAGGGGCTCCAGCTCCACCTCCGGGAGCGCCAAGCCCAACGGCTTTTCGCGGGATGTCACCAACACGCACGTCCAGCGCTTCAAGTATTCTTCCAGCAGCAGGGATTGGGTGCTGTTGAGCTTCTCACAGTGATCGAAGATGAGGAGCCACTTCTCGTCGGCATACCTCAGGGCCGTAAGGCACAGCTCCGAGAGCACCGGGTTGCGGAGGCGTTCAAAGTTCTGCGGCTCCAGGTGCCCCCGGCGCGCAAGCTCCGTAGCCAGCGAGACGAGCCACTCCTTGGTGGGTGAGCCCCTTGCGATGTAGATGGGCACATACCCCAGGCCCTTCTCCGCCCAACGGGCCACGTGCCGCACCAGCACGGACTTTCCCACCCCCTCGTCCCCGCGCACCACCACGGAAAGGCCCTTCCGGAGATAGTCCTCGAGGAGCTTCTCCTCCCGTGAGCGACCGAGGGGCAGAGGATCTTCGTAGGAGTAGAGGGGATCGCCCACCCGGTCCCGCAGAACGTCCGTACCGTTGCGAGATGCCGGTGATTCCGGCCCATCCGGAATCCCATTCCGCCCCTTCCCTTGAAGCAGATCTTCGGGTAAGATGTAAATATTCCCCGTCTGGGTGCGCCGGATTCCGATTCCGCACTCCCGGCACAGACGACGAAGCCGCTCCGAAACCCGACGCACGTCGCATCCCAGCCGGAATGCCAGCTCCTCTTGAGGGATCTGCACCACCCGACTTCCGTTGGCCCGCTTAAGCAGCAGACGAAGAAGCTCTTCGTCCTTTCGATTCATTTCTCGCCTGAAACTCTTTTTGCCCCGTGCTCGTCTTCGCCCGCTTTATACGCCCGCACCAGACGAACCGGCCCCTTGAAGCGGTAGACACCCTTAAGCTCATACCGGAACCGGAAGGCCCACGGCTCATACCCCGGCGCGATCACCCGCAGCTCACTTCCGGAGGGCACCTCCACCGCGAAGCTCCGCACGTTGGAGTAGAGGAGCCGACCGTCGAGGTAGACGTCGGCGTCCACGGGAAGCCCCGTCTCCGCGTCCACGATCACGCCCTCTACTCTCAAGGGGACCCCCTTCTCCGGCTTTGGGGTTCCGTCAAGGGCCAAGAGCCCCCCAAGCCCCAAGCCCACCAGCAGAAGCCCCATTCCCACTAGGAGGAGGGGAAGGGAGGACCCACGAGGCTCCCTTCGCAGGCGGGTGGACTCCACCTCCCGATCTTCCCAACGCCTCATGGGCCCTCGACCTCCTTCTCCTCGAGAGCGGGGGCAGGGGGTGGAGGCGGAGAGAGGTACACGATCACGCTCAGCTTCGGCCCATCTTGGAAGAGCCCGATGTGCACCACTTCCCCCTCCAAGAGGGAGCGCACCTCTTGGGCTTCTTTCCTTCGGAGCAGCTCTTGTTCCAGCTCTTGATCGCCGTCGGCCGCGGCCTGCTGCAGGGCTTGAAGGATGTTCTCGTACTCCTCCGGATCCCGGACGGCCACCAGATCCCCGACCTCGATCCGGTCCCCGACTCCCACCCGAAGGCCCTCGAGCGAGAAGATCTCAAAGCGCAGCTGGGGCAGCGTCTCCAAGCGAAACGGAGACGGGGATGAGGGCTTCGGCTTGAGGGAGAGCCCCAGCTGCGGCCTCACCCGACCGTCGTCCTGGAAGGTGACCCCGAACTCCCCGGACAGCTCGAAGGGGCCGGACTCGGTATCCAGCGTGAGCACCACCTTGTGGCCCTTAACCAGGCGGTCGTAGTCCAGATCGACGGCCTCCACCCCGAAGAGGGCGGCAAAGCCGGCGGCCGCCAGCACCACCAGCATCCAGAGGGGCATCTCCGACCTCCTTCAGTCCACGCGCACCGGAGCGAGGAGCTCCGGGTACTTCTCCGGGTGCCGCGCTACGGAGCACAGCATGAAGCGGACGAGATAAGCGATCGGCTCCTCCGCCGGCCGGCAGAGCTTCTCGAGGGTGCGATAGTGCCGGGGTGGGATGCGCACGCAGATCCGGGGCTCGTCCGTCTCCCCCTGAAAGCTGAGCCACTCCATCAGCCCGTGGGAGGCCAGCTCCTTGGGCTTGAGTTCCCACTTCTGCGCCAGCTCGCACAGCCACTCGAAGTGCTGCTTGGGCAAGGTGACGACGACCTGCGGGCCCACC
>JALUUA010000125.1 GCA_027021605.1 Candidatus Bipolaricaulota bacterium
GTCCGCCCCGCCGAGAGGTTTCCCGCCGGGGTCCCCAAGGGCTCCTCTCGATCCGGGGGTTGGGCATAGCCGGATGCGGGTCCGCCCCACGCAAGGAACATCGCGAGCAGGAGCGGAAGGGGTAGAGATAAGGCCATCGTTCTAATGCGCATACGAACATCCCCCTTTCGTCCGTTGGAGTTAGAGTATACGTCACCCGGGGGAATCGAGAAAGAGTGGGTTCAGAGCTCGGCGTCAAGTGCTTCGATCCGGTGGCGGTAACGCCGCACGAACCAGTCGGCGAGCAACGGGCGGTATTCGCGCTGGATCTCCTTGGGCAAGGCGAAGAAATCGCCGAGAATTTCTCCGCGGCAACGCTCGGCTCCGCAATTGCAGGGTAGGCGGCTTCCTCCGGTGAGGTTGATGTTGTAGTCGAAGGTGATCTCCTCCCCCGCGGCGATGTCCCGCCGGGCCACGATATAGATGTGGGGTCCCTCGTGCAATTCGTACGCGTTGGGATCGCAGCTGTGATTCACGTAGCGATCTGGGAACCCCCAGAGGAGCACCTTTCCATCGGGGAAGCTGCAGTGCTCGATGCGTTCACCGAGGTCTTCGCGAAGGGGCGCGTCGTCGGTGACTTCACGCACGATGTTCACACGGCGGATCCGCTGCCCGGCTCGAAACGGACGCGTGGCGAAGAGACCCAGACCCTCAATCGGCGACGGCTTCACCTCTACGTCAGTCAAGGGCACTCCCCTCCGGGGAATCGGTTGGCCTTTGCGGGGAACATGGCTACGACCGGTGACCTAACGACATGTGGCTCAGCGGCAGCGGCGTGATTGCAAGACTACCATCTCCAACGCTCTATTCTTTGCAAATCGCGCCCGCTTCCGCGAGCGGCGAAGCCGGGCCGCTACATTGCCTTGTTAGACCAAGTGCCGCTATCACTGGTCACGCTGGCGGCTCCTCGCGACGTTTCTTCAACTGTAATGCTGCTGCTGGCACCTCGTAGAATTCATGGATGAGGAGTCGGGCAAACTCAAGTACCTGATGGGCGGTCTCGCGGTTGGCATTCGCCAGCTGGTCGTCATCAGGATGTGCACCGAGGTTCCCGTATTGTCGTATTTCGTGCGCCAGCTGATGAAACGCCTTTCGGAGAATCCCGTTGGCGACGGCGTGGTCTATGGCGTCGACTAAGTTGCGCTGCGTGCAACCTTGCTCTCGCAGGCAGCGCTGCAAGACGCGGCGGCTCATCACGAGCGAGGCCTTGTAGCAGCCTGCACCAAGACAAAGACCCGCTTCTCGGAAGTCGTCTCGAATCTCTTGGGGTATGGGCGCCTCAGATTCCAGTTCGAACTTCGCAACAGGATAGATGTGCTGTATCTCGCCTTGATTCGCAACCTGAACCAAGATCAGACGCGAACACTGGGGGTTCTGGCAGCGCTCAATTGCCCAAAGCACCGTTGGGTCACGAGCATCTAGACAATCGCTGAAACACCTTTGTGTCTGCACGTGCCGCACACCGCAGTGGGGACACTGATCGATCACCATAAGGTCATTCCTTCGGCACAAGTTTTTCACGCGAGGAAAGGCGTGGTACCCTGGCCTTCAACGATGAAAGACGAAGGGAGGTACCACGCCCATGCCGATCCTGGAACGACTCCAGGCTCACTTCCCATCCTATGTCTGGAAGCACGTCCTGTCAATGCTGCTGGGCCTGATGCTCCTTAGGGAAGCCAAGACGCTCACCGCGCTGCGCGGCCCGGAGAGCGTCCCCACCCTCTCGCGCACCCTCAACGTCTACGAATGGCCGCTGGAGGAGCTGCGGGCCGCCCGCCGCTCCCTCCTCGCCCAGGCCCTGCGGAAGCGCCGCAAGAAGCGGGGGAGACCCCCGTTCCTCTACCTGATCCTCGACGACACGGTGGTGCCCAAGCGGGGAAAGAAGCTGCCGGGGCTGGGCCTTCACTTCTGTCCCAGCCAAGAGCGGGTGGTGCGGGGCTGGGATTGGATCTTTGCCGCCGTGCGGGTGGGGTCGTTGACCGTCCCTTGGGATTGGCGTTGCTACGTCAATGAGCGCTTCTCGGAGGAGGAAGCCTTCCGCAAGCGGACCGAATTGGCCCGTGAGCTGATCCGCTCCTTTGAGCCGCCGCCGGGCAGCCGGGTCATCGTGTTGGTGGACAGCACCTACTGCTGTGCTGCGGTGATCCGGGCGGCCCAAGAGCGGGGATTCCCTGTGGTAGGCTGGGTACGGAAGAACCGGCGGCTCCCCGATGGGAGGCGGGCTGGGGAGGTTCCGGAAGAGACGGTCACTCTTCTCCAAGGGCTGGAGATCCCGGTTGTGGTGGTCCATCGGGGTCGGGGTCAAGGGCGCCGCACGGTGATCTGCACGGAGCTCTCCTGGAACCGCAGCCAGATCCTGCGTCATCTCAAGCGACGTTGGGGGATCGAGACGATGTTTCGGACGCTCAAGGAGCACTTCGGGTTAGGGGACTGCCGCTGCCGGGGAGAGCGGAGCCTGGAGCGCTGGGTGGAGTTGGTGCTGTTGGCCTATGTGTTAGCGGCTCTGACCCGCTGGGGCCGGCAACTGCAGGGGCAGAGGCCGAGCTGGGGAGAGGTGCGGCAGGAATGGGGAGAGAGCTTGATCCCAATGGCCACGGAGGTGAAGGGGTGGCTGGCTACCCTCGGGCGGTTGCTCCTCACTGTCCTCACGCTTCTCTCCCGCATCGCCGTCCCTAAGCTGCTTACGGAGGTCCCATGAGCCGATGAAAAACTTGTGTTTGCCTACGACCAAAACAAGCTTTACCTTGACTGCACGCTGTTCATGATCCCGAAAGGCGAGAAATTCTTGTTGGGCGTCTTGAACTCGAAGCTTATTCACTTCGTCATCAGCCGGATTAGCCCTCAGATTCGTGGTGATTTTATGCGTTTCAAGACAATTTACATGGAGAAGCTACCCATTGCGGAGCCGTCAAGCTCGGAGCGGCGGGAGCTGGAGGAACTCGTTGAGAAGATTTTGGAGAAGCCCGACGACCCGCGAGTGGCGAGGTGGGAGCGGGCGATCGACGAGATCGTGTATGGGCTCTACGGGCTCACGCCGGAGGAGGTACGGCGGGTGGAGGGGTGGTACGAAGTGAGGCAACAGCGGTAAAGTAGTTTGAATTCCAGATGTTTTACGGGATAAAGTGTATGCTGGAGGACAGAGATGATGCCGGTATCCGAGGCACCGTTTACGGAGGATGAAGTAAACCACGTGATGGGGCTTAGAAAATGGATCGAGCAGGAGCAAAAGATCGAATGGTGCCGGGAGGAGGGCTATCAGCAGTTTGAGCTCCCCATCCAGTGCGAGGAGGATTACAAGCTTCGCTTGGTGGGAACCCTTACAGAGGCCACAGGCTATTACAAGTTCAACCTCTTTTTGGGATCGTATCCCATCCGTATGCTTCACATTGGGAAAGCTCATCATAACCCCGATTGCGGACGTGTGGGCCAAAATCACAAACATAAGTGGACGGATGAGCACCAAACACGCTGGGCATACGAGCCGGAAGAGATCGACTTTACCGACATGGAGAAGGCCTTTTGGACGTTCCTTGAAGAGTGTCGTATCGAATACCGAGGTGCGTTTGTGAAGCCCGCAGTGCAGAGGCGTCTGTTATGAAATGTGCGGACTTTCGTAGGATATTGCGGAAAGAACTCCCCCCCCTCTACGAGTGTGAGGAGAGGGAGGAGAAGCTAGCCATTGTCACGCCTGTAGAGTATCCCGACGGGGACTACGTCGAGCTGTTCGTCATCCCCGAGGATGATGGATATGTGCTCACGGACTTAGCGGAGACGACGGCTACCCTGGCGAGCTACAAGTTCAACCTCAAAGGATCGCAGAAGCGTTTTAAGCTCTTTCAGCAGATCTTGAAAGCGCATGGCGTTCACTACTTCCAGGGGGAGCTAAGAATCCCCTTTCAGGACGAAAGCGAGCTGCCTCAGGCACTGGTGCGCTTGACCCAAGCGGTTGTGCAGGTGTCGGATCTCTTGTTCACCATGCGCTACGGTGCCGGAACGTCTTTCCGTGAAGAAGTAGAAGAGTATTTGATCGAACACGAGGTCCGCTTTGAGCCGGACTACTCTGTGGTAGGGCGCTCCGGACAGACGTACACGATCGACTTCTACGTGGAGAGACGCAAGCCGTTCCTCATTCAGACCCTCTCCAGCGGCTCTTCAGGGTACGCAGAGGTCGTGGTCAGCAAGACCGTTCGCATGTGGTACGATCTCAGGCGCTTAGATGGGCGCTATCGCTATTCCAGCGTGCTCGATGACTCTACGGATATCTGGAAGCCTTCTCATTTAGAGATCTTAAGTGACCTCTCGGAGATCATCGTATGGAGCGAGCGGGAAAAGCTTTTGCAGCTGATTGCAGCTACGAATTCATAGCGGTCTGCTTCAGAAGGCTAAACAGAAAGGTGCAAGAAGATGGAGAAGGCTCGAAAGGCAAAGCCTGTTGCAAAGGCGGTTATTCCGAAGTTTGAGTCCGAGTAGCAGGGGTAGAGGGATGGCACGAAACCCACTATACTAAGGGGCTGGAAAGGGGCAACTATGCTTTCTCAACGAGAGATCTTAGAATATCTGGAACGACTGGAGCGGGAGATCCGAGAGTTGAAGGAGAAGGTGGCGGCAAAACAAGGGCAAGAAAGCGCTCAGTCGCTTTACGGCATCTGGAAAGACAAGTTCCCGGAAGACTTGGATGTTGACAAAGCGCTTCAAGAGATCCGATTCGGCTGGAAGGGTAAACTCGACAAAGCATGACCTCTGCTGCGCAAGTTCAAGCGTATGTAACCGACACACATGCGCTGTTTTGGTATTTGACGTCCTCCCCTAAGCTGAGTTCAGCAGCTTTACAGGCGTTCCAGGAGGCGGAGCAAGGAAGAGCAAAGATCATCGTTCCAGTCATCGTGTTGGCTGAACTGTACTTTCTCAATGAGAAGCTTGGCTCTCCCCTCGATTTCCAAGCGGAGTACCAAAAGCTGGCTGCATCGAGAATGCTAGAGTTCGCTCCAATTGATGAATCGCTGATCTTGCTTTTCCCACAGCTTTCAAGCATCGTAGAGATGCACGATAGAATGATCGTGGCCGTTGCGTATAGACGCAAAGCACCACTTATTACCAAGGACGAGATCATTCGCAACAGCGGGGTTGTTCAAGTGCGCCGGTGAGCGTCATGAGCGGCTACCTCCCGCCGGACTACATCGACAACCAGCGCGCGACGCTGGCCGAGGTGCTCGAGCGAGCGATCCGGGAGCTGGGCCAACGACGGCTCGACGTGGCCACGGGATACTTCCACCCGCGCGTCTGGCGCTGGTTGCGCGAAGCCTTTTGGCAATTGGAGTCCTTTCGGCTGCTGCTGGGCCGCGCGCCCGAACGGGAGGGCGCGGGCCTCGACCGCCTGGATCTCAAGCAGTACTTTCGCCGCAAGCTCCGCGAGGAGCTGGAGGCGCTGCCCCTCGACCGCGATCACCTGCGGCTCATCGAGGATCTCATCGAGTTTCTCAAGCAGGAGAGCGTCGAGGTGCGGCTCTACGCGAAGCCTTTCCTCCACGCGAAGGCGTACATCTTCCCCGAGATCGCCATCGTGGGCTCGAGCAACCTCACGCCCGCGGGGCTCACCCACAACTCCGAGCTCAACCTGGTGCGCAAGGAGGAGGCCGTCGCCCGGAGCCTCCAGGAGTGGTTCGAGGGGTTCTGGCAGGGGGCGGAGGACTACAAGCCCGAGCTGATCGAGCTGCTGGAGGCCTCCAAGTTCGGCGGGCGGCCCTACTCGCCCTATGAGGTCTTCCTCAAGGTGCTCTACGAGTACTTCAAGGACCGCTTGCCGGAGCCGGAGGCCCTGGCACCCACCACGGGGATCGAGCTGGCTTCCTTCCAGCGGGAGGGCACCCACTGGGCGCGGACCCTGCTGCGGCGGCACCGAGGCGTGCTCATCGCCGACGCCGTCGGCCTGGGAAAGACGTACATCGGGTTGGCTTTGCTGGAGCACTTTCTGCTTAAGGAGCGCCGTCGGGGACAGATTCCCAAGGGATTGGTCGTCTGCCCGGCGCAGCTGCGGGAGCTGCTCTGGAAGCCCAAGCTGGAGGAGCACGGTATCCTGGCTGCGATCTCCTCTCAGGAGGAGATGGGCCGCCGTGACTTCGACTGGGGGCGCTTCTCGCACTACGACGTCGTGCTGGTGGACGAGAGCCACAACTTCCGCAACCCCGGCACGCGGCGCTATCAGCACCTGCTGCGCCTCATCAGCTCGGGCAACCGCGACAAGCTCGTGATCCTGATGACGGCCACTCCGATCAACAACTCGATCTGGGATCTCTACCACCAGCTGATGCTGATCACCCGCGGCTCGGACGCCTACTTCCGCGACTGGGGGATCCGCGATCTGTACAGCTTCTTCCGCAAGGTGGCGCAGGGCGAGGCCGAAATCTTTGAGCTGCTGGAGCAGACGACCGTCCGCCGCAGCCGCTACGACCTCAAAAAGCGCCAGGAGGCCGGGGAGCGAATCACGCTGGGTGAGCAGGAGATCTGCTTCCCCGAGCGGGTGCTGCGGACCGTGAGCTACGATCTGACCTCGACGTATCAGGGCTTCTACGGTGAGATCGCCCAACAGATCGAGGCGCTGCAGCTGGCCAGCTACAACCTGGAGGCGTTCAAGCGCGACGGCCAACAGCGCGAAATCGACAGGAACAACGCGCTTATCGCCATTCTCAAGACCCTGTGGCTTAAGCGCTTGGAGAGCTCCGTGCAGGCGTTCGCGGAGAGCGTCCGCAACCAGCAACGCTTCCAGCGGCGCTTCTTCGAGCTGTTGCTGCAGAACAAGCTCCTTTCGGCCCGCGATTATAAGCGCCTCCTCGCGTTAGAAGCGGACGAGAAGGCCGACCCGGAGGCCGTGGAGGCGCTGTGGAACGAGCTGCCCGAGGTCTCGGTCCAGGAGTACGATCTGAGGGCGATCCGCCGCGCGGTCGAGCTGGACCTTTGTGTGTTCGACTCCATTCTCAAGAAGCTGCAAAGCATCTTGGAGGGCTCGCGGGCGGAGCCCCGCCGCGACGCGAAGCTCGAGCGCTTAAAATCGCTCCTTGAGGAGCTTCCAGGCGAAAAAGTGCTGGTCTTCACGTACTATCAGGACACGGCCCGCTATCTCTACGAGGGCCTGACGCGGGATCGGGAGTGGCAATCCCGAGCGGGGATTTCGGCAAAGGAGATCGGGCTGATCACGGGGGACACGAAGCCCAAGGAGCGGGAGCTCCTCATACGGCGCTTTGCGCCCCGCGCCAATGCCCTCCAAGCGCCGTCCGGGGAAGGAGGGCAACCCGGGCCGTCGGTGCTGAGGGTGCTCCTCAGCACCGACGTCCTCTCGGAGGGACAAAATCTGCAAGACGCCCGCATCTGCATCAACTACGACCTGCACTGGAACCCGGTGCGGATGATCCAGCGGGCGGGACGGATCGACCGCATGGGCTCACCGCACGCGACGATCGAGATCTGCAACTTCTTCCCCGAGGAGGGGCTGGAGGAGCTGCTGGGATTGGTCGAGCGGCTGCAGCGGCGCATCGCCGACATCGACCGCACCGTGGGCCTGGACGCGAGCGTCCTGGGCGAGACGATCTCTCAGAAGTCGCTGGAGGAGCTGCGGCGGCTTCGCGCGGGGGATCCCACGGTGCTCGACGATCTGGAGCGGGAGGCCGAGCTGCTCGCCGCCGACGAGATGCGCCTCCCCCTGCTCGTCTCGCTCCAGGAGCTGGGGGAGGAGCGCATCAAAGAACTGCCCCTGGGCATCCATAGCGGGAAGCGGGGCGAGGTGGAGGGCGTCTTCTTCGCGTTCCGCGCCAAGGACCGCCACTTCTGGCGCTTCTATCCCCTGGATGGCGAGGATGAGGAGCCCCTAACGGACAAGCGAAAGCTCTTTCACTGGATTTGCTGCGACCGCGACGAGCCGCGGGTGTTGCCCCCGAACGCTTGGGAGACGGTCTTCCCGCTGCTGGAGCGGGCCACCGGCGACGTTTTGAAGGAGCTGGAGGCACAGCGGGTGCACCGCAAAGTCAAAGAACCCCTCAAGGGGCTGAGTCGCAAGCTTTACGCCGCCCTCGAGCAGCTTGACGCGTGGGAGGCCGTTCCCAGCGAGCAGCGCGCCCGCCTGCTGGGGACGCTGGAGGCCGTCCCCCTCAAGCCCTTTGAGCGGGATCCCCGGTTAAGAGCCCTTTGGGCGCGCTTTCAGGAGGACCGGGACGTTCAGGCCCTGGCGGAGGGGCTCGACGCCTTCTTCCGAGAGCACGGTCTCCACGCTCCCCCCGACGAGGGGGCGGGATCGCCCGCCACGCCGGAGCGGATCACGGCGGAGGACCTGCGGCTGGTGGCGTACTTGGTGCTCTCCCCGTAAGCCTACCGTCCCGCAGCTCGACGACCGCGTGGGCGTAGGAGGCCGCCTCGCGGTTGTGCGTGGCCAGCACCACCGTAAGCCCGTCGCGCTCGTTCAGCTCACGGATGAGCTCTAAGATTTGGTGCCCCGTCTCAGAGTCCAAATTCCCCGTGGGCTCGTCGGCCAGGAGCACCTCGGGGTTTGTGATCAAGGCGCGGGCGATCGCCACCCGCTGCTGCTCCCCGCCCGAAAGCTCCGAGGGCTTATGCGCCCGACGACGCAAAAGCCCCACCCGCTCCAAGAGGGCCTCCGCCCGCCGTCGGCGTTCCTTCGGAGCCACCCCCTGCAGCACCAGGGGCAGCTCGACGTTCTCTCGGGCCGTAAGGTGGGGCAAGAGCTGAAAGGCCTGAAACACGAATCCGACGTGTTGCGAGCGCCACCGCGCCCGCTGGGAGGTGCTCATTCCCCCCAAGTCCCGATCCCGCCACAGCACCCGGCCCCGGGTGGGGACGTCCAACCCGCCCATCAGGTGCAGTAACGTGGACTTCCCCGATCCCGACGGTCCCATCACCGCCAGGAACTCCCCCGAGTCCAGGGAGAGCGTGACGTCCCGCAGTGCGTGGACGGGCACGATCCCTGCGACGTACGTCTTCGAGACCCCCTCAAGCCGCAGGAGCGCCATCAGGTCCCCGCTCCAGCGCGCCCAGCTTGACCAAGAACTCGAGGTCGTTGAAGGGCACGGATCGATCTCGAAAGAGCTGGTAGCGCTCGTGGCCCTTGCCCGCGATGAGCACGCAGTCCCCGGGCCCCGCCCAGGAGAGCGCCCGCTCGATCGCCCGGCGGCGATCGGGGATGGCTTCATAGGGGGCCTGCGGGTGGGCCGCGCACAGCCCCTGTTCGATCTCTTGGAGGATCGTCCGCGGGTCCTCACCCTTGGGGTTGTCGCTGGTGAGGATCACGTAATCACCGAGACGCGCGGCGATCGCGCCCATGAGGGGGCGCTTGAGGCGGTCGGAATCGCCGCCGCAGCCGAAGACGACGACCACCCGCGGGTAGAACTCCCGCAGAAACCGCAGCACCCGCTCCAGGGAGTCGGGCGAGTGGGCGAAGTCCACGGCCACCGCAAAGCCCCCCTTGGCCCGGTAGAGCTCCAGCCGTCCGGGGACGCCCTTTACGCCTTCCAGTCGCTCTCGGATGCGGTCGATGGGCACGCCCGCGGCAAGCCCCACGCCCACGGCCGCGAGCGCGTTCTCCAGCATGAACGGCCCCGGGGTTTTCAACGTCAGGGGGAACGAGCCGCAGGGGGTGTGCACCCGACAGCGCGTCCCCTCCAGCCCCAACGCGAGATCCTCCGCCGTGACGTCGGCCTTCGCGCTCCGGCCGTACGTGATCGTGGGGGTAGCGGCGGGAATCGCCTGCAGCACGCGAAGCGCCGCGGGATCGTCGAGGTGGACGATCGCCACGGCCGCGGGCTTCAGCGCGCGAAACAGCCGAAGCTTGCTCTCAAGGTACGCCTCCAGGTCGGGAAAGTAGTCGAGGTGGTCCTGGCTGAAGCTGGTGAAGACGGCCACATCGAAGTCCACGGCGTGAACGCGCTGCTGGTGCAGGGCGTGGGCGGAGACCTCCAGCACGAGATTTCGCTTCCCTTGGCGTAAGGCTTCCCACGCCCAGCGCTGGAAGTCCTCCGGGGAGGGCGTCGTCTGCTCCAGGTGTCTTCGAAGGGAGTTCGTCACCGTGCTGATGAGTTCGGTAGCCGTCTCCCCCAGCACCGCCGCGGCGAAGTGCGCCGCCGACGTCTTCCCCTTGGTGCCCGTGATCCCTACGGTGAAGAGTTTACGGGTTGGGTTGCCGTAAAACTCCGCGCTGAGCTCCGCCAGCGCCCGCCGGCCGTTCGGCACCGTGAGGTACGCCGCTGAAGAACCCGATGGCAAGGGAAAGAGAAGGTGCGGCCGGGGAGGGCGCTCGGCCACGATGGCCACGGCCCCCCGCGCGATCGCCTCGGGGATATAGCGATGCCCGTCGGCGGCGTGGCCCCGAATCGCGACGAAGAGGCTCCCGGACCGGACGCGGCGGGAATCCGCGGTGATTCCCGCAATGAGGGGATCGCAATCCTCGGCCCCGGCGCAGTCGTAGGGCATAGAGAGGGCGCTCAGAAGCTCGCTTAGGCGTCGTGCGGGCATCCCCGTTAGACGTCGGGTTAGATGTCGAGGTTCGTGGTCAGCGCCGCGTTCTCCATGATGAACTCGCGCCGCGGGCCGACCTCGCTCCCCATCAGGATTGTGAAGAGCTCCTCCGCCTCGAGGGCGTCCTCGATGGTGACCTGCTTGAGCACGCGGTTCTCGGGGTTGAGGGTCGTCTCCCACAGCTCTTGCGGGTTCATCTCGCCCAGCCCCTTGAAGCGCTTGAGCTCAAACTTCCCGTCGTTCTTCTTGCGGAACTCCTCCAGCTCCTCGTCGCTGTAGAGGTAGATGACCTTCTTGCCCTGCTTGACTTGATAGAGGGGCGCCTGGGCGATGTAGAGGTGGCCGTGCTCGATGAGGGGACGGAAGTTGCGGAAGAAGAACGTCAACAGCAGGGTGCGGATGTGCGCCCCGTCGATGTCCGCGTCCGCCAGCAAAATGATCTTGTGGTAGCGGAGCTTGCTCCGATCGAACTCCTCGCGGATTCCCGTCCCCAGCGCGGTGATGATCGAGTTCAGCTCCTTATTGTCGAGCAGCTTGCTCAAGGGTGCCTTCTCGACGTTCAGCACCTTGCCGCGCAGGGGGAGGATGGCTTGAAATTCACGGTTGCGCCCCTGCTTGGCGCTCCCCCCCGCGGAGTCGCCCTCGACGATGAACAGCTCGCACTTGGCGGGATCTTTCTCCGAGCAGTCGGCCAGCTTCCCGGGCAGCGCCGAGGAGCTGAGGAGCCCCTTGCGCCGCACCAGCTGGCGGGCCTTCTTCGCCGCCAGGCGGGCGTGCGCGGCTTGGAGGGCCTTCTCTAGGATGACCCGGGCCACGTTGGGGTTCTTGTTGAAGTAGAGCGAGAGCTGCTCCCGGACGACGTTGAAGGTCTTCTCTTGGATCTCGGGGTTGCCCAGCTTCGTCTTCGTCTGGCCCTCGAACTGGGGCTCCGTCAGCTTCACGGAGAGAATCGCGGTAAGCCCCTCGCGCACGTCGCGGCCGTCCAAGTTCTCGACGTCTTTTGTGAGGATCTTCTTCTCGCGGCCGTACTCGTTGAGCACCCGGGTGAGGGCGGACTTAAAGCCCGTGAGGTGGGTGCCGCCCTCCTTGGTGTTGATGTTGTTGGCAAACGCGAAGACGTTCTCGTCGAAGTCGGCAGTGTACTGCATCGCCACCTCGATGACGATGTCGCCGTTGGCCCCCTCCTCGCTCTTGAAGTAGATGATCTCGTCGTGGAGGGGCTGCTTGCCCTCGTTGAGGTGCTTGACGAACTCGACGATGCCG
>JALUUA010000126.1 GCA_027021605.1 Candidatus Bipolaricaulota bacterium
AAGAGGTAGCCCAGGTGGGATGGTATATCCCACTTGGCAAAGCCGGCGAAGGAGGAGCCATGACGGCGTGGGAGGGGACCGCTGCCGAGTTGAAGCCCCAAACGGGCAAGGCCCTGGGCCGCTGGCCCGTGGTCTACGCCCTCGCTTGGACGCTCTCGCAGCACCCCCGCCCCCTGGGAAGGCGGACCCTCGTGCAGGAGACGGGGATCACGGAGATGACCGTGCGCACCCACCTCAACAAGCTCCGGTCCGCCGGGCTCGTCCAGATGGCCAAGGCCGGGACGTCCCTTACGGCCCCGGGACGGGAGGCGTTTGCCCCCCTCAAGGAGCGGGTCCGCTGGGTCGGAGCCTTGGCCCTAAGGGACTTGGCCCTTGACGACCACGGCGCGGCGGCCCTCTTGCGGAGCTCCTCCCAAGAGCTCAAGGAGAGCTGGCGCTACCGCGACGCCGCCGTCCGCGAGGGCGCCACCGGGGCCTTGCTCTTGGTGAGGGCGGAAGGGGGCTGGTCCTTCAGCGACGAGCCCCTTCCGCTGGGGGAGCGCTACCCGGAGGACGCGGCTCTGCTGGAGCGGGCCCTCTCCCGTGCGGGGGTCCGGGCTCAGGAGGGGGATGCCCTCGTGGTCGCCTTCGGACCCGAGCCCTCCACGGCCCGGCGGGGCCTCTGGCGCGTCGTCGTCGAGCTCCTCCCGCCCTCGAAGTTGGCGTTGCATTCCCCTACGAAATCCCGAGGAGGTTGATCCACCGTGCTCACCGCAAGGCGCATCGGCTTGTTGCTGGCAGTTCTCGCGTTGCTGGGAATCGGGGCCTTGGGCGTTACGCTCGCCCAGTCCCGGGTCGTGATCGTGGACGATCGGGGCAAGGAGATCGAGGTCCCGCTCCCCGTCGAGCGGGTCGTCGTGGCGGGGACGTCCCTCTACACCGAAATCTTGGTGGATCTGGGCGCGAAGGAGCTTTTGGTGGGGGTTACGGACTCCCCGAACAACCCGCCCGAGGTCGCGGACGTACCCCGCGTGGGCTCGCCCTTCCAGCCCAACGTGGAGGTCATCTTATCCCTGGAGCCCGACGTGGTGTTGGGCGCCGTGGGGGACGCCCGGGATCGGTTGGAGGCCGCGGGGCTCGTCGTCGTGACCCCGGTTCTCTTCATCCAGCGGATCCCGGACATCTTCCGCGTCATCGAGGTGGTGGGGCTGCTGGCCGACCGCGACGTGGAGGCGGAGATCGCCATCGGGCGGATCTCCGAGCGGATCGTCGCCCTGGAGAGCGCCGTCGTGCAGCGGGACCGCGTGCGGGCTGCGTTCCTGTTTGCGCCGCCGGATTTGGCCCCCTACGCCGTGGGCCGCGGCTCCGTCGAGGGCGAGCTTCTAGCGCGGGCCGGGGCGGAGAACGTCTTCCGCGACATCGAGGGCATCGAACAAGTAAGCTTTGAGGCCGTCGTCGAGCGCGATCCCGACGTGATCTTCACCGACCCCTCCCAGATCGAGAACCTCACGCAGAACCCCCTGTTGCAGGACGTAAGCGCCGTGCGGGAGGGGCGCGTCTTCGGGGTGAAGGCGAGCGCGCTTACGAGCACCCGGGTGGCCGAAGTCCTCCTGCAGATGGCCCAAGCCCTCCACCCCGACGCCTTCGAGTGAAAAGCTTTTTGTGACAACCGCATTTGTATCCCTAACTGTCACAAAAAGCTTTTGATCCGACCATGCTCTCCGCGAGGGCCACGCTAAAAGTGCAAGAGCCCGCACGGGCCGGGGCGCAAAGAAGGCCCCGGCCCGCGGTCGTCCTCCCCCTCCTGGGGGCCCTTTTGATCGGGGCGCTGGGGCTGGCCGTGGCCCTCGGGCCCGTGGCGGTCCCCCTCCGCGAGCTTGTGGGGTTTGCAGCGCAGAAGCTGGGCCTCTCGTTGGGTGCGGACTGGGAGATCCCACGGGCTCACCTCACCATTCTCGAGGGGGTGCGGCTCCCGCGGGCGCTGACTGCGGCCCTCGTAGGGGCTTCGCTGGGGGTTTCGGGGGCCGTGATGCAGGGGATCTTCCGCAACCCCCTGGCGAGCCCCTACGTGCTGGGGCTGGCCAGCGGGGCGAGCGCCGGGGCCGCGCTCGTGATCGCCCTCGGGATCCCTGCATGGGGCTTCCTCGCGCTGCCCCTGGGGGCGTTCGTGGGGGGGACGGTGGCCGTGGGGCTCGTCTATGGAATCGCCCGCGCCGCCCGGCGCCCGGGGAGGTCGGGGACCCTGACACTCATCCTCGCGGGCGTAGCGCTTAGCGCCCTCTTCTCGGCGCTCACGAGCCTGTTCATCGTGCTCAGTCCCGAGCCCCTCAAGACCCAGACGATCGTCTTCTGGCTCATGGGGAGCTTGACCCGAGCGCGCTGGGACCTTCTGCCTGTGCTTGCCGTTGTCGTAATCGCGGGATTGGGAACGCTGTTCCTCTTCGCCCGCGACCTCAACGTTTTGGCGCTGGGCGAGGAGGGCGCGCGGCACCTAGGGGTCCGTCCCGAGCGCCTGGAGAAGGTCCTGCTGGGGGTGGTGACGCTCCTTACGGGCGCGGCGGTGGCCCTGGCTGGGACGATCGGGTTTGTAGGGCTGATCACGCCGCACGCCCTCCGGCTCGTCTTGGGCCCCGATCATCGCGCGCTCC
>JALUUA010000127.1 GCA_027021605.1 Candidatus Bipolaricaulota bacterium
GATCTTCTTGAGAAGCTCCCCCAGCTCGTACATCAAGCGTAAAATCCCCTGGGAGAGCGCCTCGCCCTGGAGGGGATGGGCTTGGGCGAACTGGGGCAGCCGGGCGACCTCCTCGTTGACCCGCGGGTTGTACTTCATCGTGCACGAGCCCAGGGGGTAGACGCCCGTGTCCACCCCGTAGTTCACCAGCGAGAGGTCCGTGTAATGGCGCACCAGTTCAATTTGACTGACTTCCGGCAGCCGCGGGGCCTCCTCCTCGGAGCGGAGCAGCTCCTCGGGGATGAGCTCGTTGAGGGGCTTCGTCTCGACGTCGGGCTCCGGCAGGCTCAACCCCCGCCGCCCCGGCTTCCCCAAATCAAAGAGGGTCCGGCCCGGCTTAAGCTCCCCCCACGTCATCGCGATCGTGCAACCTCCTTGAGCGCCTCGACGAACCCGTCGAGGTCTTGGCGGGTGCGCTTCTCCGTGACGGCCATAAGCAACGTGTCGGGGTGCCCGAAGGGCTCTAAGTCGACCCCGCCCAGGAAGCCCCGCTCCCTGAGCTTGGGCAGCAGCTCCTTGGGCGGGACGGGCGTCTCGACCGCGAACTCGTTGAAGAACGGCCCCGGCCACTTTCTAGGCCAGCCCAGCTCCTCCTCGATTCTGCGCGCTAAATAGTGGGCCCTCTGCGCGATGAGCTCCGCCAGCTCCCGGATCCCGCGCCGGCCCAGAAGCCCTAAGTACAGAGTGGCCGCAAACGCGCACAGGGCTTGGTTCGTGCAGATGTTCGAGGTCGCCTTTGCCCGGCGGATGTGCTGCTCCCGGGCCTGGAGGGTCATGATGTAGCCCACCCGCCCCCGGGCGTCCGTCGTGCGCCCCGAGATCCGCCCGGGCATCCGGCGCATGTGCTCTTTTCTGCAAGCGAAAAGGCCCAACAACGGCCCCCCGTAATAGGGCGCGTTCCCCAGCACTTGGCCCTCGCCCACGACGATGTCGGCCCCCAGCGCCCCCGGCGGCTTTAAAATCCCCAGCGCGATGGGGTGGGCGCTCACGCAGAGAAGCGCCTTTCCCAGCGCGTCTTTGAGGCCCCGGAGGTCCTCGATGACCCCGAAGAAGTTGGGGGTCTGCACCAGCAGTCCACCCGTTTCCTCGTCCGCGCGTTGCCCCACAAACGACTTGTCGAGTTGGCCCCGATCGTCGTAGGGAACGTCCACGAGCTCCAAGTCGGCAGCCCAGGCGTACGTTTGGATGACCTGGCGATAGTGGGGGTGGACGCCCTCGGCCACGAGGAACTTCCGGCGGCCCGTCACGTTGTGTGCCATGAGCATCGCTTCCGCCAGGGCCGAGCCGCCGTCGTACATGGACGCGTTGGCCACGTCCATGCCCGTCAGCTCGCAGACCATGGTTTGGTACTCGAACATCCAGGTGAGCGTCCCCTGGGAGGCCTCGGCCTGGTAGGGCGTGTAGCTCGTGAAGAACTCCGAGCGGGTCATAAAGTACGAGACGACGCTGGGGATGTCGTGGTCGTAGACCCCGGCCCCCAGGAAGGAGACGTACTTTCGGGGGTCGAGGTTCTCCTCGGCGATCCCGGCGAGCAGCCGCTTGGCCTCCAGCTCGCTTACGGGCTCCAAGCCCAGGGGCTCATAGCGCTCTAGGATCTCGCGGGGGATGTCGGAGAAGAGATCTTCCACGGAGCGCAGGCCGATGGCCCGCAGCATCGCCTCGATGTCCTCGGGGGTGTGGGGGATGAACTCGCTCCGGCTTCCGCGGCTTCGGCGAAAGGGTCCTCCCTCGCTTGTACCCATGGCGAATCAGCCCTCGCCCTCCGCCTCGCCGATGAGCTTCTCATACGCCTCGGCGTCGAGGAGCGCGTCGAGCTCAGAGGGGTCGCTCATCTCGAGGAGGGCCATCCAGCCCTTCCCGTAGGGGTCTTGGTTGACGTACTCGGGGTGCTGCTCCAGCTCCCCGTTCACCTCCACGACCCTGCCGCTTACGGGCGCGTAGACGTCCGAGGCGGCTTTTACGGACTCCACGGTGATGATCGCCTCGGCCTGCTTCACCTCGCGGCCCACCTCGGGGAGCTCTACGTAGACGATGTCGCCCAGCTCCCTCTGGGCGAAGTCCGTGATGCCCATGCGCACCTTGCCGTCCTCGACCTTGGCCCACTCGTGCTCCTTGGTGTACTTGAGTTCTTTGGGGTAGGACATTCGCGCTCCCTCCGGATTCGGTTTGCGTGAGGATTATAGATCCCTAGAATTGGGGGATGCAAATGACGCGCGTCAGCCCTTCCGTCTATTTGGCCCTCTTGGGGGCCGTGATCCTCATTAGCTTTGCCTCCATTCTGATCAAGAAGGCCGAGGCGCCCGCGCTCGTGATCGCCGCCTATCGTTTGGGGATCGCCTCGTTGATTTTGGCGCCCCTGGCGGCGGTACGGCGCCGGGAGGAGCTGCGGCGGCTCGCCCCCCGGGACTGGGGGCTCTCCTTCTTAAGCGGGGCCTTCTTGAGCCTGCACTTCGTCGCCTGGATCGCCTCGCTCCAATACACGTCCGTGGCCAGCTCCGTGGTGCTGGTGGCCACCAACCCGATCTTCGTGGGGTTGGGAACGGTGCTCTTCCTGAAGGAGCGGCTCCATCCCCTGCTCGTGGCGGGCATCCTCGTCTCGACGCTGGGGGGGATCGTCATCGGGTGGGAGGACTTCCGGCTGGGGGGCCCGGCGCTCTACGGGGACCTGCTGGCGCTCGTGGGGGCCGTAGCCCACTCCGGGTATCTGCTGATCGGCCGTCGGGTGCGGCAGCGCACGAGCGCGTTGGCGTACATCACCCTCGTGTACGGGACGGCCGCCCTTTTGACGCTGGGGGCGGCCCTCCTCGTCGGCGTCCCCTGGACGGGCTACACGGCCCAAACGTACGCGATGATCGTCCTCCTGGCGCTGGGGCCGCAGCTTCTGGGGCACACGGCCTACAACTGGGCGCTGCGGTATGTCACGCCCGCGGTGGTGGCCGTAGTCATCTTGGCGGAGCCCGTGGGGGCGACGGCTCTCGCCTACGCCCTGTTGGGGGAGCCCCTAACGCCCACGAAGGCCCTCGGGGGCCTACTGACGCTTCTGGGGATTTACTTAGCCGTCCGGGCCGGACGCCCCGCGGCCCGCGCCGAGGTCGCGGGGTGAACGTTCCGATTTTATCCCGCTTTTCCTCGGTTCACCCCTTGACAATCCTCACAGATTATGCTATAGTCACCGTTTAGAAAACCGTGGCTCCGGTCCGGACGGCCCGTGGGTTGGGAGGTGGAAGCCTACTTGCTTCGCTGGGGTAAACCGTCGCCGGGATTCGGCGGCTTGCCAAAGGTTTTCTAGGGTCCGAAACTTCCACACCAAACTCCAAATCCAAAGGAGGGATAAAATGGTAGACAGAGGGAGGATCTCCCGACGGACGTTCCTCAAGGGACTGGGAGTTGCGGCGGGGGCGAGCGTGCTCCCCGGCCCGCTCTTCCGGGTCTTCGGGCAGGAGGGCGTGGTCATGGGCGCGGTCGTGCCCCTGACGGGCCAGCTCCAGAGCTTCGGTCCCCGGTTCCAGATCGCCGCGGAGATCGCCCGCGACGAGGTCAACGCGGCGGGCGGCATCCCCGGCGTGGGGATCCTGCAGCTGGCGGTGCGCGACTCCGGGACGAACCCCGAGACGGGGGTCCAGTCCGCCCAGGAGCTGGTCAACACCGTGGGCGTGCCTGCCATCTTCGGGGCCGCGGCCAGCGGCGTGACCATCCCCGTAAGCTCCGTGACCATCCCCGCCGGGGTTCTCCTGATCTCCCCCTCGGCCACCTCGCCGGCCATCTCCAACCTCGACGATAACGACCTCGTCTTCCGCACCGCTCCCCCGGACTCCTTGCAGGGGATTGTCCTGGCCCAGCTCGCCTACAAGATCAAGGGCTACCGCAAGATCGCGGTCATCAGCCGCAACGACGCCTACGGCGCGGGTCTGGCCGACGCGCTGCGGGCCAACTTCGAGAAGCTGGGCGGCACCGTCACCAACGTCTCGCTCTACGACCCGGCGACCACCGACTTCAGCGCGGAGATCGCCGCGGCCGAGGCCGACTCCCCCGACGCCGTAAGCCTCATCACCTTCGACGAGGGCGAGGCCCTCATCACCCAGATGGTCGCCGCCGGCTACACCAACTTCGACCTCTTCGTGGACGGCAACAAGAACCAGGACCTCATCGACCGCTTGGTGGAGGCCCTGGGGGCCGAGCTGCTGGAGGGCAAGGTCGGCACCGCCCCGGCGCTGGCCGAGACCCCCGGCGGTGAGGTCTTCGCCGCCGCCTACCGCGCGCGGCTCAACGAGGACCCCTTCGTGTTCACGCCGCACAGCTACGACGCGATCGCCGTAACGGCCCTGGCCATGGCCAAGGCCGCCGCTCAAGGCCAGGAGATCACCGGCGCGAACATCGCCGCCAACATGCGGGATGTGGCCAACCCGCCGGGGACGGAGTACTCCGTGGGCCAGCTGGGCGAGGCGCTGGCGGCTGTAGCCGCGGGCGAGGACATCAACTACGTCGGCGCCAGCGGCGCCGTCGACTTCGACGCCAACGGCGACCCCTTCGGTCCCGTGGGCATCTGGACCATCAAGGACGGCAAGATCGTCGACACCGAGGTCGTCAACTGCGGCTTCGGCGAGGGCGGCGAGCCGTTCTGCGAGGAGCCCAGCGGCGAGGGGCTCTAAGCTAACGCAGCTAAGCAAGCTCAAGCCAAGCCCCCAAGCTTGACGTCGAGAGACGAGCACGCGGGTGGGCGTTCCCCCGCCCGCGTGCTTCTTTCTTTTGTTGTGTTGCTCTGTCGTCCTTGTCGCTCGTGAGTGGACTCATTAATTAATCCGAGGCGGGCTCGGCTTTGGGCTTGGCGGGCACGGCGCTCGGCTCGATCATCGTGGAGGTGACCCGCTCCTCGCCGAGGAGCCCCCGGGGGCGGAACAGCAGGATCAGCTCGAGGATGATCACGATGGCCATGATGCGCAGCGGCCCGAAGAGCTGTGCGGCCACGTCGATGCGCCCGATGGGGGTCTCGAGCGTGGGCGGGAGCACGTCGTTTAGGAAGTTCGTCCCGCTCCAGATCCCCCACATGATGAACGCGCCCAGGATGGCGCCGCGGTTGTTCCCCGTCCCGCCCACGATGAGCATCACCCACACCAAGAACGTCCGGGAGATCGCGTCGAAGATCTGCGGGTCGACGAACTTGACGAAGTGGGCCCACAGGCTCCCGGCGGCCCCCATGATCACCGCGCCGACGACGAAAGCCTGCATCTTGAAGCGGAAGGTGTTCTTCCCCAGGGCGAGCGCGGCGTCCTCGTCCTCGCGGATCGCCCGCAGGGAGCGGCCCCAGGGCGAGCGGGCGATCCGCTCCAGCGCCAGGAACGCCACGAAGATTACCCCTAAGACGAGCACGAGGTAGAACCAGTTGTACTGGGCCGGCTCCAGGAACCGGGGGATCTCGATCCCCAGGAGCCGGCAGGGCGGGGACTCCTGCAGGGGGATGACGATGCACTCGTGCAGCGGCTGGGGGATGTTGGGGATCCCGCGGTTGCCCTCGGTCAGCCCCCGCTCGTTGGTGGCGATCAATCGCAATATCTCAGCAATCCCGATGGTGGCGATCGCCAGGTAGTCCGCCCGCAGCCGCAGGGTGGCAAACCCCACGATGAGGGCCGTAAGCCCCGAGGCGACCATCGCCGCCACAAAACCCACCAGGAACGGCTGGTTGAAGTACGTTGCGAAGAAGCCCTCCAGTCCCGCGCCCACGGCCATCTTCGCCGGGTCCTGCACTAAGATGGTGGACACATAGGCCCCCACGCCGAAGAAGCCCGCCACCCCGATGTTGAAGAGCCCCGTGTACCCCCACTGGATGTTGAGCCCCAGCGTGAGCACGGCGTAGATGCCCGCGATGATCAAAAACGCCGAGAGGAACGAGAACATGCGGTCGGGCGGGACACCCACGGCTTGGGCTCCTACCAGCAGCAGGGCCCAGACGGCGAACGTCCCCAGGAGCGCCGCCCAGCGGGTCCGGCGGCTCTTCCGGGTGAGCAGAATCCAGAGCCCCGCCAGCGAGGAGAGCATCAACAGCAGCGCAAAGATTTGGGCCATGGGCCTATCCCTTCCTCTCCGCTTCGCCCAGGAGCCCCTGCGGGCGGATGAGCAGCATGACGATCATCATCGCAAAGGCGATCGCGGGCTTGTATTGCGAGTTGATCTGCGGGATGGCCGGGGCCACCAGGAGGTTCTGGGCGATCCCGATCACCAGGGCCCCGAGCATCGCGCCGTAGGGGCTCCCGATCCCGCCCAAAATGACGGCCGCAAAGAGTGAGAGCAGCACCAACGCGCCCGTGTTCGGGGTGATGATCCCCCAGTTGAGCCCGATGAAGACCCCCGCGATGGCGGCCAGCCCCGCGCCGATCGCCCACGTCCAGCGGATAATTCTCTCCGCGTTGATCCCCGTAACCCGCGCCAGGTCCATGTTGTCCGCCAGAGCCCGCATCGCCTTCCCCGTCTTGGTGTACTTTAAGAAGAAGTGGAGCAGCGTGACCAGCGTGAGCGAGACGATGAGGGTCACCCACTGGACGGGGGTCATGGTGATGACCACCGCGCCCTCGGGGCGGGCGGTGCCCGCGAGGGCCAGGAGGTCCTTCATCGCGCCGACGAAGACGTCGAAGCGCCCGTCGCCGTTGAGGTCCCCGAAGGCGTAGAAGGTCGGCAGCTGCGTCCGCATCGCGTACGCCTGGTTCCCCACCCCCCAGATCGCCTGGACCAGCGCCCGCAGGAACAGGGCCATCCCGAAGGAGGCGATCACCAGCACCACCGCCGCGCTCCGGCGCAGGCGGGAATAGATGAGCTTGTCGATGAGCAGCGCGATGAGGATCGCCCCGATCGCGCCGACGATCATCGCCCCCACGATCGCCAGCCAGCGGACCGCCGTGTCCGCCTCGGCCAGCCGGGGGAACCACTCCGGGAGCTGCCCCACCAGCCACCAGTCCACGGTGAGCGCCACGTAGGCCCCGAAGATGAGGATGTCCCCGTGGGAGAAGTTGGCGAAGTTCAGGATGCGATACGTGAGGGTAAGCCCGATGGCCCCGAGCATGAGGATGCTGCCGAAGCGGATGCCGCTGACGATGAACTGCGGTCCGTTCTTGACGAAGAAGAGGCCCCAGAGCAGCCCGAGGACGATCACACCCCAGATGGCCCACTTGACGATGTCCACGCGTTGGGATCGCACGGGATGTCTAGCCTCCCAAGTAGAGTTTCGCGACCTGGGGGTCGTTCAGCAGCTCCTCCCCCGTGCCCTCGAAGCGGTTGCGGCCCGTAGCGAGCACGTACCCGCGGTCGGCCATCTTGAGGGCCTGCTTGGCGTTCTGCTCCACCATGAGGATGGAGACCCCGGTCTCGTTGATGTCCACGATCTTCTCGAAGATGAGCTCCACGAGCTTGGGGGCCAGCCCCGCCGAGGGCTCGTCCAGAAGCAGCACCTGGGGGTCGAGCATCAGGGCCCGGCCCATCGCGAGCATCTGGCGCTGGCCGCCGCTTAGGGACCCCGCCTTCTTGTTGTGGAAGCGCTCAAGATCCGGGAACACTTGGTAGACGCGCTCGATGCGCCCGCTCAGGTCCTCGTTGAGGATGAAGGCCCCCATCTCCAAATTCTCCTTTACGGTGAGGCTGGGGAAGACGTTGTCCGTCTGGGGGACGTAGCAGATCCCCAACCTCACGATCTGGTCGGGGGCGCGCCTCGTGATGTCCTGCCCCCGGAAGGTGATCGTGCCCGCCCGGGGGCGCAGGAGCCCGAAGATCGTCTTCATCAGGGTGCTCTTGCCCGCGCCGTTGGGTCCGATCAGAGCGACGATCTCCCCCTCCCGCAGCTCCATGTGCACCCCGTGGAGGATGTCCATCTCGCCGTACCCGGCGGTGACGTTCTCAACCTTCAGTAGCGACATACTGCCCTCCGAGGTAGGCGTCGAGCACCCGCGGGTCGGTCCGGACCTCGTTGGGGGTCCCCTCCATGAGCTTCTTCCCCTCGCTCATCACGATCACGGGGTTGCACAGCGACATCACCAGGTCCATGTCATGCTCGATGAGGAGGAACGTGATGCCCTTCGCGTAGCAGAGGTGCTCGATGTAGCCCACGAGCTTCTTCATGAGGGTGGGGTTGACCCCGGCGCCGGGCTCATCTAAGAGAATCATCTGGGGGTCGGCCATCATGGCCCGGGCCAGCTCCAGGAGCTTCTTCTGCCCGCCCGAGAGGTTCCCCGCGTACTCGTCCTTGAGGTGGATGAGTTCGACGAACTCCAGCACCTCGATCGCCTTCTCGTAGACCGCGCGCTCCTGCCGGCGCACGAGGCCGGGACGGAACCAGGGGTAGAGGAGCCGCTCGCCCCTCTGGTCCTTGGGGACGAGCATGAGGTTTTCCAGCACGGTCATCTCCGCGAACTCGCGCGGGATCTGGAAGGTGCGCACCAGCCCCTTGCGGAACACCGCGTAGGGGGGGAGGCCCGTGATCTCCTCGCCGTTGAAGAAGACCCGCCCGGTATCGGGCTTGTAGAAGCCCGTGATGAGGTTAAACAGGGTCGTCTTCCCCGCGCCGTTGGGGCCGATGAGACCCGTGATCGTCCCCCGTTTGACCTCCAAGGAGCAGCGATCGACGGCCCGCAGGCCCCCGAAGTCCTTCACGAGCTTCTCCACGCGGAGGATGATCCCCTCCGCCGGGCCTGGGGGGTGCAAGGCCGCTCTCGGCTCCGCCTCTTGGATGACGGTCTCGCCCATCGATCGAGCACCTCGGGAAGTCGGGTGCGTTTTGGGTGCTGCGCGTTGGAGGGGATTATAGCGCGATCGCTTCTGAAGAGCAAAAGGGCGGCTTGCGGGGCCAAAGAGGGTTAAAACGGCGGCCCGGCCCCCTCCCGCTCCCGCTCCCGCTCGGCCTCGGGGGCGGGGACGGCCTGCCCGGGCAAGAACTCGTAGAAGCTGGCGTACACCCGGTGGAACATGAGCGTAAAGGAGTCCGTGGGGCCGTTGCGCTGCTTGCCGATGATGATCTCCGTCTCGCTGACGTTGGCCTCCTGGGGGCGGGGTTCCCGCATGTCCCCGTCGAACTCCTCGTCCTCGTCGCCCTTGGGGTCGTCGTAGTAGTCAGGCCGGTAGAGGAACATCACCACATCGGCCGTCTGTTCGATCTCGCCCGAGTTGTGGACGACGAGATCGTTGGCGACGAAGTTGTGGGTTCCGGGGACCACGAGGTCGTAGGTCATCTCCTCTCCATCGGGTTCGATGGAGAGGATCGCGTCCCAGAGCAAATCGCTGTGGGCCAGATGGGTCAGGAAGGGGTCGTCGAGCTTGGCGGCGACCTCTTGGAGGTGATCCCGGCCTATGGCCCTGCCTTGGCAGCGATACCCCAGCTCCCGCCAGGAGAGCCCCCTCTCCCGCTTGAGGGCAGCGATCCGT
This sequence comes from Candidatus Bipolaricaulota bacterium, assembly GCA_027021605.1. Lineage (GTDB taxonomy): Bacteria > Bipolaricaulota > Bipolaricaulia > RBG-16-55-9 > RBG-16-55-9 > JALUUA01. The sequence continues at coordinate 9,439 of JALUUA010000127.1, forward strand.
TCCGTCACGCTCCGGGGGAAGCGATCGATCTGCTCGTTGCTTCGCGGCTCCTGGGCCCAGCGGCCCGCCTCCCGGAGCCTGCGCCCCTTCTCCCCCACGATCGGGATGAGCCGGGCAAAGCGTTGAATGGCCTTTCGTCCGTCTACGCGAATGGAAGCAATATCCACCGTCGACTTCGTGTGACGTGTCCGCCGCTCCAGCACGGAGACGATCCCCAAGCGCGTGAGCAGGTGGTGAACCCCTCGGAGTAGCTCCCGGCTGGTGGAGGTGAACTTCAAGGACCAGGAGCGATACCGGGGGCGGTAGAAGACGCTGCCGTCTCCGGCCCACAGTCCGCCCAAGAAGGCCGCGATTACCTCAGGGGGGGACTCAAAGACGGCCTGGGGAATGCGCTTCTCGGTGGTGGTCTCTCCGTGGATCCCCAGCGCTTTGAGCCAATTCACCAAGGGGTTGCGGCCGGGGCCGTATTGCCCGGGCACGGAGAACTCCACCTGCAGCGCGCCGGACCAATGGGGTTTGGGGCGGGCGGGAACCCCAAAGCGCCGGGCAACGATCTCGCCGGCGTCCGCGATGACCGCCGGATCGGCGCTGATGAGGCTTACCGCCCCGTGTCGGCGGTAGCTCCCGTCGGAGATCAGGTAGCCCAAAAGCCGGGCCTCGTCCGGGGAGAGCTCCCCCTTGCCCAAGAGCGGCAGCTGCCGGGGGGCAGCGATCCGCTCGCCGACCCTTAGTTCTTCGAGCCTCTTCCACCCCTCCACGGTCAGGAAGGGATGGTTTGCGGACGCCCGAATCACCCGACCCGTGCGTGTCCGCAAGCGGAAGACGGGCTTTACCCCGGACTGCACGACGCGGGCGGGCAAAGTTACCCCGAGTTTCAAGTCCGGCGTAACGGTGTGGACGGGGATCAACAGCTGCCGCTCGTAGAGCTCTCGTATCGTAAAGGGGCGCCCGCTGACCGCGTGATAGATCACGGTATCCCCGGTTAGGCACTCGCGCAGGTCGCTGAGCCGGGGGCGTTTGGAGTCCCGCCGCTCCACGGCCCGGGAGAGCTGGGAGCAGGCGATCACGGGGATCTGGAGCTCGCGCGCCAAGCCCTTGAGCGAGCGGGCGATGTACGAGATCTCCTGCTCGCGCACCTCGACGCGCGCCCCGCCCTCCACCAGCTGCAGATAGTCGATGATCAGGAGATCAAGCCCGTGCTCGGCTTTCATCCGCCGGGCCTTGGCCTTGAGCTCCATCACGGAGATCGCGGGCGTGTCGTCAATGAGAATGCGGGCCTTCTGCAAGGCGTTGGCCGCGCGCATGATCCGGCGCCACGCCTCGCTGTCGGCGCCCAGGTACCCACCCCGCAGTCGCAATAAGTTGACCCGGGCCTCGGCGCACAAGAGCCGCTCGATGAGCTGTTCCTTGGTCATCTCCAGGCTGAAGATCCCCACGGATTTGCCGCCCTGCAGGGCGACGTTGCGGGCGATGGAGAGCACAAAGCTCGTCTTCCCCATCGAGGGGCGGCCCGCCACCACGATCAAGTCCGAGGGGTGGAAGCCCGCGGTCCGCTTGTCCAGCTCCTTAAAGCCCGACGACAGGCCCGTGACCGTGCTGCGCCGCGGGTCTTGGAGCTTCTCCAGCACGTCGAGGTGCTGATGTAAAATCTCCGAGATGGGGTAGTAGCTCTGCTTGAGGGTTTGGCGCGAGACCTGGAAGACCTTCTCCTCCGCCAGATCTAGGAGCTTCTCGAGTTCCTCGTCCTCGCGGAAGCCCAGCTCGGCGATCTCCTGCCCCACCTGGGCCAGCTCCCGGAGCAGCGCCTTCTTGACGACGATGTCGGCGTAGTAGGGCACCGAGGTCGTCGTGGTGACGGTCGAGGCCAGCTCGGAGAGGTACGAGCGCCCGCCCACCTCCGCGAGCACGCCCTTCTCCTCCAGGCGGTTCCCCACGGTGATCAGATCGACGGGCTGCGAGCTCTCAAAGAGCTCGATGAGCGTCTGGTAGATGAGCCGGTGGGCGCGGAAGTAGAAGTGCCCCGGGGTGAGCTTCTCCATGAGCGAGGGGAGGACGGACTCGGCGTCCACGATGGCCGCACCGAGCACGACCTGCTCGGCCTCGCGGTTCTTGGGGAGCGGGCGCACTTCCTGCGACATGGGGATCACCGGTCGATTATAGCCGCTCCCCGGGGGGAAGCAAAGCGACCGGGATCACGTCCCCATGGGACCGACTTCGGTCCCGCCCGTTCCGGCCCCGGATCCCGGTCTCGATCCGAGCCCCCCTGGCACGTACCCAGTTTTGAAAGAGAGACCTCCTGAGGGCAAGCTCTCGGAGTGAGAGAATTTTCCCTCAGGAGGTGATCCAATGTGACACGGGA
>JALUUA010000128.1 GCA_027021605.1 Candidatus Bipolaricaulota bacterium
GGCGTAGTCCACCACGGGCTGTTCTGTAAAGAAGGGCGTGAGCATCGAGCCTACTCGATTGACTTGCAAGGGCACGCCCGCCTCTTGGGCGGCCTCCAGGAGCCCTTGGGCGAGCCGTCGGCCTAGTTCGTCTAGTTGTTCGTAAACGCCTGGCTTCTTGAGCTGCTGTAAGGTCGCGATCCCGGCGGCCATCGCCAGCGGGTTCCCCGAGAGCGTCCCCGCTTGGTAGACGGGCCCCAGGGGCGCAATGAGTTCCATGATCTCGCGCCTCCCACCGTAGGCCCCCACGGGCAGACCCCCACCCACGATCTTGCCTAGACACGTCAAGTCAGGCTCCACGCCGTAGAGCCGCTGCGCGCCTCCGAAGGCGACGCGAAAGCCTGTGATAACTTCATCGAAGACGAGCAGCGCGCCGTACTGTTTTGTGAGTTCACGCAAGCCTTCCAGGAAGCCCTCTCGGGGAGGGACGACGCCCATGTTCCCCGCGACGGGCTCCACAATCACCGCTGCGATCTCCTCGGGGAATTGCTCAAAGAGGGTGCAAACAGCCTCCAGGTCGTTGAAGAGCGCCACGAGCGTGTGTTTCGTGACCTCGGGGGGAACGCCGGCGCTGCCGGGCAGCCCCAGGGTCATCACCCCGGAGCCCGCTTCCACCAGCAGAAAGTCCGCGTGCCCGTGGTAGCAGCCCGCAAATTTGACGATTTTGTCCCTTCGGGTGTGCGCGCGGGCCACCCTCAGTGCGCTCATGGTGGCCTCCGTCCCCGAGCTCACGAAGCGGACCCGCTCGATGCTGGGAAAGGCTTCGCGGACGAGCCGGGCCAGCTCCAGCTCGTACTCCGTGGGCGCGCCGTAGCTCGTGCCCTTTGCCGCGGCCTCCTGGACGGCCTTCACCACGTCGGGGTGGGCGTGGCCCAGGATGAGAGGCCCCCACGAGCCGACGTAGTCGATGAGCTCTTGGCCGTCCACCGTATAGAGCTTCGAGCCCTCCCCCTTGGCGATGAACAACGGCGTCCCGCCGACGGCCCGAAACGCCCGCACCGGGCTGCTCACCCCGCCGGGCAAGAGTCCCTGCGCCGCTTCAAAGAGCTTCTCCGAGCGCGTCATGAGAGGATCACCTCCGCGCCCCGCGGGAGATAGGCGCACAGGGGGTCGCTCTCCAGGGGGTCGCCCGTCGCCGCGTAGGCCCGGGCCCGCGAGCCGCCGCAAATCCCGTTGAACTCGCAGCGCCTGCACTTGCCCTTGAAGCCCTTCGGGTCCCTTAGGCTGCGAAACAGCTCGGACTCCCGATAGATCTCGACGGGGCTTCGCTTGCGGACGTTCCCCGCGCTCAGGGGCAAAAAGCCCGAAGGGTAGACCTCCCCCAAGTGCGAGATGAACATAATGCCGTTCCCGTCGCGAATGCCGAAGCCGCGCCCGATGGACGTTTGTCCGATCTCTTGAGGGGAGAGACCCTCCAGCCGCATGCGTTGATAGGCCACGCGGCGGAAGTGCATCGCCTCCGTCGTCTTGATGGCGAAGGGCGCCTCCTTGGCCCACTCGTAGAGTTGGTGAAAGAGCCGCTCGGCCTGGGCGGGCGTAATTGGCTGAAGGGTTTTGCCCCGTCCGACTTGCACCAGGAAGAAGAGGCTCCAGCGGGCGATGTCCAGCTCTTTCATGAGCTTGTAGATCTGGGGCAGATCGTCGAGGGTTTCTGCAGTCACCAAGGTGTTGATCTGCAGCGGGATGTCGGCCTCCAGGATGGCCCGCGCGGCTTGGAGCGTCCAGTCGAAGCAGCCGGGGACGCCTCGAAACTCGTCGTGCTTTTGGGCATCGGAGCCGTCCAGGCTCAAGGACATGCTTTGAACGCCCAGGGCCTTGAACTCCCGAATCACTTCAGGGGTGAGGCGGTTCGTCCCGCTGGGGGCCACGGACACGGGGAGCCCCAGCCCGACCGCAAAATCTATGAGCTGGAAGAGATCGGGCCGGTGCATGACGTCTCCGCCCGTCATGACGACGTGAGGCAGCGGGTCCCCGAACTCTCTAAGCTCCTTGAGGAGGCGCTTGGCCTCTGGCGTCGAGAGCTCCAGGGGGTGCCGTCTTGGGATGGCCTCGGCCCGACAGTGCTTGCAGGCCAGGTCGCACGCCTGGGTCAGCTCCCAATAGATCAAAACGGGCTGCCGATCGAAGACGAGCCGTCCGTCCATGCCGGGGTGGAACCTCGTCTGTACGGGCCTCTCCCTTGCCGTTCGCGTTTGTGTTTGCGTTTGCGCGTGCGCGTGTGCGCGCATGGGGACCTCCTTTGGCTCCTCACTTGCTTAGCCCAAGAGCGCGAGCGCCTCCTCTAAGGGGCGATGGATCGCCGTGAAGATGGGCGTATCCCGCAGGGTGTAGCGGCGGGCCTCCGTCTCGCGCAGGGCCATCACCAGATCTTGAAACGCCTTCAGGTCGTCCGTCTCGTAGGCCACGATGAACTCCTGGTCGTCGAGCCCGAACGAGTACGCCAGGAGCTGGCGCACCGCCGGGAACCGGTGCCCCACCCGGATGTGCTCGTTCATCATCCCCTGGCGCGCGTCGCGGCTCAGCAAGTACCACTCCGCCGTCTTGACGAAGGGGTAGACGATGAGGTAGCGCTTGCGATCGGGGACGAGCATCCCCTGCTCCTGGGGGGTGGGCCTGCGCACATACTGCGAGGGGCGCATCAGCCCGGTGAGCGCGTGCTCCACCGTCAAGTAGCGCCCGAGGCCCGTCCGAAGCAGCCGGCTCGCGGACTCCTGCAGCGCGTCGAGGGAGGGCGCCAGCCGCCAGAGCAGCAGATCGGCCCCGGCCTTGAGGCCCACGAGGCCGTAGCCGTACGTCGTGAGGTCGCTCGTCTCGACGGCCTCGAGGAATGCCGCTCGGCCCCGCTCCCGCTCTTCCGGGGGGAGCCGCCGCCACGCCCCCTCCCCCCGAAAGACGAGAAACTGCACGAAAAGCTGCTCTTGCTCTTTCCCTGGGGGCTGTTCCGCTCGGTTCGACATCGTTCTGCTCCTCCTTTGCTTCGCTCCAGGCTCAACGAAAGTCCTCTTGCAGCCAGCGGGCGGCGTCCTTGGCGAAGTAGGTGATGATCCAGTCCGCCCCGGCGCGGCGGAGGGCCGTGAGCGTCTCCAAGACGGCCCGGCGCTCCTCCAGCCAGCCCCGCTCGACGGCCGCCTTGAGCATCGCGTACTCGCCGCTCACGTTGTAGGCTGCTAAGGGGACGTCGACGCGCTCGCGGGCGCGGGCGATCACGTCCAGATACGCCAGCGCGGGCTTGACCATCACAGCGTCCGCGCCCTCTTGGACGTCCAGCTCGATCTCGCACAGAGCCTCGCGGGCGTTGGCCGGGTCCATCTGGTAGCTCGCGCGGTCCCCGAACTCGGGAGCCGAGTCGGCCGCCTCGCGGAACGGGCCGTAGAACGCCGAGGCGTACTTGGCCGCGTAGCTCATAATGGCTGTTTGGGGGAAGCCCTGCTCATCGAGGGCCTCTCGAATCGCTTGCACTTGTCCGTCCATCATGGCACTGGGGGCCACGACGTCCGCCCCGGCCGCCGCGTGGGAGACGGCCGCCTTCTCCAACAGCTCCAGCGTCTCGTCGTTCAGGACCTCCCCGTCGCGGACGAGCCCACAGTGGCCGTGGCTCGTGTAGGCGCACAGACACACGTCCGTCATCACGACGAGCTCCGGGAACTCCCGCTTCAGCGCCCGAACGGCCTTCTGCACGAGCCCCCGCTCGTCATACGCCTCGGAGCCCGTCTCATCTTTGTGTTCGGGGATCCCGAACAGCAAAACCGCGGGGACTCCTAAGCTCAGAAGCTCTTCGGCCTCCTGGGGTAGCTGATCCAACGACAGGCGGAACTGCCCCGGCATCGAGGCGATGGGCTCTTTAACCCCGCGGCCGGGGCGGACGAACAGCGGGCAGATGAGCTGCCTTGCGCTGAGCCGGGTCTCGCGGGCCAGCTCCCGCAACGCGGGGGTGCGCCTAAGCCGCCGCGGCCTTCGCCTTTGCTTCAGCTTCTCCAAAGCGATCTCCGCCGTCATGGGGCCGACACCTCCTTGGTTGTGGCTGTCTTCTCGTCTCCGTTCGCGAGGAACTCCACGAGCGCGCGGAGGAGCCCGTCGGTGGTGTGCTCCTTCGCCTCGACGTGGACGAGCAGGCCCCGTCCGCAGGCCGCGCGCGCCGTGATCGGCCCGATGCACGCCACGATCACCCCGTCCAGCGCCGCTCGGGCGTCGTCCAAGGCATCGAGCAGGGCGTGGACCGTCGATCCGCTGGTGAACGTCACGACGTCCACACTTCTCAGCGTCCTTTGCACGAGATCGGGCTCCCGGCGTGCGGGCCGAGTGCGATAAACGGCCACCTCCTCCACGCGCGCGCCCCTTTGCCCGAGCAGTTCACGAAGATCCGGACGGGCGATGTCCGCTCGCAACAGCAGCACCCGCTTTCCACGGACGTCGCCCAACCCTTCCGCGATCGCCTCGGCCACGTAGGTTGAGGGCACGAACTCGACGGTCAAGCCCGCGTTCTGGAGCGCCCGGGCCGTGGCCGGGCCGATCGCCGCCAGCTTCGCCCCTTTCAGGGCCTCAATGTCGAGTTCCCGTTGGTGGAGGCGCTCGAGCGCGAAGCGCACGCCGTTGGCGCTGGTGAAGACGACCCAGTCGTACCCGCCTCCCTGCAGCTTCTGAAGGGCCCGATCGACGGGCGCCCAATTCCCGGGGGGCTGCAGCTCGATCGCGGGGAGCACGACGGGCTCCGCCCCGAGCGCCCGTAACTTTTCGGCGAACTCCTCGGCTTGATCCTCAGGCCGCGTGATCAAGACCCGCTTGCCCTCCAGCGCGCTTCGAGTGCTCATAGTTGCTTCACCCGCCCTTGCCCTTGCAGGAGTTCGGCGGCGCCCCGCTCCAGCAGCTTCGCGGCCAACTTCCGGCCCAGCTCCCCTGCCTCCTCCACGCTCCCCTCGACGCGCCCCCTCAGCACCCGGCGGCCGTCGGGATCGGCCACCAGCCCGTCCAGCACGAGTTTTTCGCCCTCGACGCGCCCGTACGCGGCGATGGGGACGCGGCAGCCGCCGCCCAGCGCTTCCAAGAACGCCCGCTCGGCCTCCACGCCCGCTCGGGCCCCCCGGTGGTCGAGGGCTCGGGCGATCTCGAGGGCGAAGGCGTCGTCCGCCCGGACTTCCACCGCGAGCGCCCCCTGGCCCACCGCCGGGAGCATCACGCCCGTCGAAAGCTCCTCCGCCACGCGTTCCGCAAGCCCTAGGCGCTCCAGGCCCGCCTTGGCGAGCACGAGGGCGTCCACCTCGCCCCGATCGAGCTTCTTGAGCCGGCTGTCCACGTTCCCGCGGATCGGGACGACCTCGAGATCGCGTCGTAGGGCGAGGAGCTGGGCCCGGCGGCGGGGGCTGCCCGTCCCGACCCGTGCGCCCTCGGACAGCTCCCTCAGCACAAGGCCGTCCCGGGCAACCAAGGCGTCGCGGGGATCCGCCCGCTCCGGCACCGCGGCAATCACAAGCCCCTCGGGCTGTTGTGTCGGCAGGTCCTTCAAGCTGTGGACGGCAAGATCAATCTCGCCCCGCTTGAGGGCTTCTTCCAGCTCCTTGACGAAGGCCCCGATCTCTTTTATCTGCCCGCGGTCCCCGCTCGTCTTGATGATCTTTTCGACGAACTCGACGTCGGGATGGAGTCCCCGGAGGCGGTCGATGACCCACCGCGTCTGGGCCCGGGCCAGCGGGCTGCCGCGGGTGCCGACCACGAGCGTCCGCCGCCGCGCCCCCCGAAGCCCGAGCCTTTGGGTTTGGGTTTGGGCGGCTTCCAGCTCCAGCTCGAGCGCGTCCAGCTCCAGGTGGAAGAGCTGGGCCGCCAGCTCCAGCGGGTCGGCCGCCGGCGGGTCGCCGTCGCCGGGGGGGCCGTGACCGTGACCGTGGCCGTGGACGGGGGCCCGCCGGGCCAGGTGCCGCATCTGGACGATCGAGGGGTGCAGGAGCTTGTTCACCAGCCGCGTCGTGAGCGTCTCGATGACCCGGCGCTGGCGCTCGTCCAGGGGGCCGAGCTTGGGCAGCGCCCACTCGAGCTGCTCCTTGCGAATGCGCTCGGCCCGCTCGTGGAGGGCTTGAATCAGGGGGCTGGCGCGGCGCTCGTGGAGCCAGGCCCAGTACGCCTCGGCCTCCTCGCGCACGATCGTCCACGCCTTCGGCACCTCCCGCTCCCGGTGCCTCCGCGCCTCCTCGCTTAGCGCCTTCAGGTCGTCGAGATCGTGGAGTTGGGCGCCGGGAAGCCCCTGGATCGCGGGATCGAGGGTGCGCGGCACGCCCAGATCGATCAACAAAAGATCCCGATCGCGCCCCCGCAGGGAGCGCTCCAGCGCCCCCGCCCGGAGGACGTAGCCCCCCGACGCTTCGGTCGCGCTGATCACGATGTCCACCTCCCCGAGCCGGGACGCGAAATCCCGAAGCTCGAGGGGGCGGGCGTTCAGCTCGCGGGCAAGGGCGCTCGCCCGCTCGGGGGAGCGGCTGACCACCCAGAGCTCCGGGACGCCGCGCTCGCGGAGCAGCCGGGCCACCAGCCGCCCCATCTCCCCGGTCCCGATCAGCAGCGCCCTCACCTTGGGCAGTTGGGGATAAACGCGCCGGGCCAGCTCCACGGCCACGCTCGCCAGGGACGCGGGCCGCTTTCCCAGCCCCGTCCCGGTCCGCACCCGCTTCCCCACGCGGATCGCCCGGCGGAACAGCTCGTCGAGAACGGGCCCGACGGTCCCGGCCCGCCGAGCGAGCTCGTGAGCCCGGCGGACTTGGCCCAAGATCTGGGGCTCCCCGAGCACTTGGGATTCGAGCCCCGCGGCCACGGCGAAGAGGTGCTCCACGAGGGCCTTCCCCTCGTACAGGGCCAGGTGCGGGCGGAGGATCTGCGGCTCGCAGTCCTTGTACGCGACCAGGAAGCGGGCCAGCGGCTCGGCGCAGCCCCCCAAGGCGTACACCCCCGCGCGGTTGCACGTCGAGAGCAGCGCGGCCTCGAGCTGGACCGCCCGAGGGCAGCTGAGGCACTCGTATTCGGTGGAGACGGTGCAGGTCTCCTCGCAGAGGAGCTTTCGAGGGACGCGGGCCTTCCGCCAGGCGTGCCGCTCCAGAAGCGCCCGCAGCGCCTCGGGCACCTCCCGCTCCGAGAAGCTCAAGCGCTCCCGCAGCGCCAGCGGCGCCCGTTTGTGGTCCACCTCGATCCCCAGGATCACCTCGGCTCGGCCTCCCCTCGTGTTTCGACTGTTCAGTCGATTTTCGACTCTATAGACGCTTTTCGACCACAGCGTCACTATAGCCGAAGGAGGGGGCCGGGCCAATGACCCGCATCAGGCGGGGGGATGATCCCGATCAGGAGCCGGGGGTCTTGTGTTGTCCGCACCGGCGCCCCTGCGGGGGCACAGGGAAGGGGCAAGGAGCCGACCCGGCGCGGGGGAACCCCTCCGCCGGGCCGGTCCGCCCGATTCGCTCGCGGATGTCCCGGGAACGGATGGCCTCATTCCTGCGTGTGGCAGGAGAGACAGAACTCGGCCAGCTGGCCTTCGCCGGTGGGGTGCTCAGCGGTCACCCCCAGGTTGTGACAGCGGGCGCAGAAGTCGGCCGCGGACTCCTCGCCGGTGATCGCGACCTCGCCGGCCACGTGACAGGTGACGCAGAAGCTGGCGTTGGGCATGGTGGGATCGACCTGGTGCGTGGGGTTCGCCCCGTTGTGCTGCTTGCGGTGGCAGTTGAAGCAGTCGGCGGCCTTCCAGTTCATGTCGATCGGGTGCGGGGGATCGGGCGCCTCGCGAACCACGGGCTGGTCGACGGCGAAGCGGATGTGGAGGTTCAGGTGACAGGTGGTGCAGAACGAGACCTCGCTGGCGGGCGGGGGCTCCACGCGGATGTGGCACTGAAAGCAGGTAGCGGCGTCGGCTTCCGGGTCGACGGGGACCGGGTGCGCCGCGGGAACGGGCGGCGGCGCTTGGGCGAGCACGATCAGCGCCACCCCCACGACGGCGAAGGCCGCCAGGGCCAGCAGGGCTTTCGTCTTGCGCCTCACGGTGGGTCACCTCCTTTTTCCCTTGGGCTGCTGCCATTGTAGGACGAGGGGCATCTCCCCGATATGATCGCGGTCAGACCCGAGCTTGATCTTGATCATGCGCGGCATGATCCGAATCAGCCGCGATCCTGACCGAGGTCATTGCCCTGCGGCCCGCCTTCGACTATGATTCGACTCAGCGGTCGAAGTCCGACGAAGGGGTCGAGCCATGAGCACCGCCGAACGGAGACTACGCGAACGAGAGGAGCGGATCCGCAGCATCCTGGAGGCGGCGCTGCGCGTCTTCGCCCGCGAGGGGCTCCGCCCGGCGACGATGGACGCCATCGCCGCCGAGGCCCAGCTGGGCAAGGGGACCGTCTACTACTACTTCCCCTCCAAGGAAGCGCTGCTCGAGGAGCTCATCGCCCGCATCTCCGGGGAGTACTTCCGCGGCCTGCTGGAGGGGGCCCGGGGCAGGAGTACGCCGCTGGAGATCGCCCAGGGGATCGTCGAGAAGCTCATCGAGCACTACAAGCGCAAGCCGGAGCTTTTCCAAGTGATCCACATGGTCTTGGGGGAGCCCGAGCCCCGGCCCCAGAAGGCCCTGCGGGCGTTCGTGGAGGCCCACCTCCGCTGGCTCCAGGACCTCGAGTTGGCCGTCTCCGGCGTGCTGGCCGACCACGGCCTGCCCGTCGACCCCTTCATCTACCTCGTCGGAACCTACTCGCACGGGATCCTGTTTGAGGCGGTGGCGGGTCGCCCCCCGGACCGCCTCCTGGAGGAGGCCAAGAGCGCCTTCGCCGCCTTCCTCGCCGTCGCGCCCGGGCCCTCCCGGGCCACACCGAAAAGGCGCACGTCGCATAAGACGAAAGCCAAAGACGAAGACAAAGATAAAGATAAAGACGAAGACAAAGATAAAGATAGAGACAAAGAAGGATCCTAAGAGGAGGGAGCGTTCATGCGTCAGACGACTCGAAGCCGTTGGATGGGTTCCTTGTTCCTGGCCGCCCTGCTGCTCGGCCTGCCTGCCCGGGCCGGGGACGGCTTGGCCGTAGACGAGATCATGGTGCAGTACCCGGCGGGCTTCACCAAGGTGCTCGCCTGGGACGTGGCGCCCTTTCTGGCCGACCCCGAGCTGGGGGAGGGCGTGATCGAGCCCCTTAAGGCCGCGAACCACCCTCTCGTGGGCCTGGTGCGCACCATCGAGTTCTTCCGCATCCCGCCCCAACAGGTGGCCTATGTGGCCCACGGGCAGGGGCCCGACGTCTCGAGCTTTTCCGTGATCGCGGGCCCCGGGCTGCCCCATCTCATGGGGGCGCTTCAGGGCTTACGGGCCGCCGCGCAGGCGCCGGGGAGCCCCTTTACGCACTTCGAGCTTACGAACATCGACGGGCTGCCGGTGGCGTTCGTGGGCGGGGCGTTCGGCCCCGTCGCGATCGAGTGGGCCTACATCCCCACCGAGGGGGCCCTGTGGATCGGCACGGAGGTCGCCTTCCAGCCGGGACGGCCCGATGTCGAGCGCCTGCGGGCCACCACGCAGCTCATGATCGACAAGCTCCTCGGGCGCCGCAGCGCGGGCACCTTCTCCGAGCTGCACACCGCCGTCCAGGTGCGGGGGGGTCAGATCGCGTTCGTGCGCACCAGTGCCCCCGGAGAGCGCCCCCAGGAGCCGGGCGAGCAGGCGATGGCCTTCCGGGTGGAGGTGACGCCCGAGGGCGTGTACGGCACGTTCGCCCTGCGCTTCGAGTCCGTGGCCGCGGCCCAAGCCGCCGTCGAGCGCCTCCGGGCGGGCACCAGCCCCTACCTCGCCCAGGACCTCTACCGGGCCGAACTCGTGCGGGTACAGCGGACGGGCCGCACGCTCAACGTGGACGTCCGCGCGGACCTTACGGGCCTGGTCGGGCTGCTCATGCTTGTCATGCCCTTCTGATCGATCGGCTTGGGCAGACAGGGCACAAAACACAGGCCAAACGAGCGAACAAACGGAAAACCCATGAGATGACTCCCGAGAAGGGGACGGCGAGGGAGAGGGAGCAGGAGAGGGAGCGGGGGCGGATCGAGCGCCTTCTGGAAGGGGTGGCGGCGCTCGCCGAGCGCCGCCCCCGCAGCCTCCTCCTGGGGATCGCCCTGCTGACCGTCCTCTTCGCCGCCCAGCTCCCCCACGTCCGGATCTCGTATGACCCGCTGGCCCTCCTGCCCCGCGCCGAGCGCGTGGAGCTCTTTCGCCACGTCGAGGAGGCGTTCGGGGTGGGGAGCTTCTCGCACCTCGTGGTCGTGCGCTTTGTCCCCAAGCCGGGCTACACCCTCGCTCACCCCGCGGCGATCCGCGAGATGGAGGCCGTCCTCCGGGCGCTGCGCGCGGTCCCGGGCGTCCTCCAAGCGCAGGGGATTCCCGATTTTGTGAAATTCGTCCGCCAGGAGCTCTACGGCGGCGACCGCCGCTACGCCGCCCTCCCCGAGGGGGACGGTCCGGACGAGCTCGGCTACACCCTTGCCGACCTGATCCGCCTCACCTTCCAGCGGATGGCCCTGGTGCAGAAGTTCCTCTCCCCGCAGGGGACGGCGCTGGCCACCGCGACCCTCGCCCCGGAGGCCGACCTCCTCGCCGCGGCCCGTGCCATCCAACGGGCACTAGAGCCCATCCGCGAAGGCGCTCAGGCCCTCCAGATCGACGTCGCCAGCTACGGCGGCACCCTCGACGCCTTCCAGGCCCTCACCCGGCGCGACCTGCGCGTGCTCACCCCGGCGGTGGTGGCGCTCATCGTCGGGGTGCTCGTCGGGATCTTCCGCCTCACCCGCCGCCGGGAGCTCCTGGCCGCCCTGGCCCTGGTGGCCCTCGTGGCCGCCCTGAACCTGGGCCCCTTTGTGCTGCCGCTCTCGCCGCGCGGCGTCTTCCTCTGGGAGCTGGGGCTCACCCTCCTGCTGGTGGGGATCGTGGTCGGGACGTTCCGCCCGCTGGCGAACCTCTACTTGCCCGTGTGGGTCGTCGCCGTCGCCGGGATCTGGACCTTCGGGGTCCTGGGGCTCTTGGGCATCCCGTTTACCTTCCTCATGGTCGCGGTCGTGCCGCTTTTGCTGGGGGTGGGCATCGACGACGCGCTCCACCTGCTCCACCGCTACGAGGAGGAGCGCTGCAAGGGGCGCGCGGGCACGGAGGCCATGCGGATCGCGCTGTGTCGAACGGGAAGGGCGCTGTTCCTCACCACGCTCACGACGACGGCGGGCTTCGCCGCGTTGTTCTTCGCCCCGAGCCCGCCGCTGCGGGCCTTCGGGCTCCTGGCCGCGGTGGCCATGGTGAGCGCCTTCGTCGTCACCGTGGCGTTGGTGCCCGCCCTCAAGGCCCTCTTCCGGGAGGGGCCGCGGACGGGGAGCTGGCCCCCGACGCCCCGCCCGGGCTGGATCGTCCGAGCCCTCGGCCACCCGGCGGAGAGCGGGATCTCCCGCCTCCTGGGGGCCTACGCCCGCGGGACCGCCCGCCGCGGGGTGGCCCTGGGCGTGCTCCTCGGGGGGCTCGCCCTTGGAGCCCTCGGGTATTGGGAAGGGCACGCCTTCCAGACGTATAGCGTGGACTACCGCAGGCTGCTCCCGCCCGATCACCCCGTAGCCCGGCTCTACACCGAGATCAACCGCGAGTTCCGCCCCTACGACGAGGTGCAGATCCTGCTGCGGGGGGACCTCGCCCGCCTGCCCGTGATGCGGCTGCT
>JALUUA010000129.1 GCA_027021605.1 Candidatus Bipolaricaulota bacterium
CGACGACGCCCTGCACCTTACGGGCTCCGTGGCGGATCTCAGCGAGTCCGCGATCACGAACAACCAAGGCTTCGGCATTAGGGCCCAGGAGCGCTCCACGGTGATCGCCACCGGCGGGAGCATCGCGAGCAACGGGAAGGACGGGATCTCGCTCAACGACTCCGCCGCGGACCTGCGGGGTGCCGTGATCGACCGGAACGGCGGCGTGGGCGTCCGGGTCGAGAACTCCACCCTGACGACCTCCGACGAGACCCAAATTAAGAACCACCCGCAGGAGGGGGTTCTCGTGCTCTCGGGCTCGGCCAAGATCCAACAGACGTCCGTGGAGAACAACGGGGCCCAGGGGCTGCGCGCCGAGGACGGGAAGCTCACCCTACAAGACGTTGCGTTCAAGAACAACGGGGCCGACGGCATCTCGCTCACGCGCTCCTCGGCCACGGTCACGAACGGCGCCCTGGAGGACAACCGCGGCGCGGGGGTGAGCGCCCAGGAGCGCTCGCGGATTACGCTTATAAACAGCACGATCACGGGTCACCCCGCCGAGGGCATAAAACTCGTAAACAGCTCCGCCGACGTGCGCAGCGGCCAAATCGAGAACAACGGGGGCCGCGGGATCGACGCCCAGACGGCCACCGTGAGCCTGAGCGCCACTACCCTCAAGGGCCACGGAGCCGAAGGGCTTGTGCTCATGGACTCCAAGGCGGACATCCGCACCACGCGCATCGAGGACAACGGCGGCGTAGGACTGCTCGCAGAGCAGTCCACGATCTCGATGAGCGCCAGCGCCATCGTGGGCCACCCGGACGACGGCGCACGGCTCACAAACAGCTCCCTCGACATGACGGACGGGGAGATCTCGAATAACCAAGGCAAGGGCGTATCCGCCCAGAGCGCCACCGTGGGGCTTACGGCCACGGTCGTCGCGAACAACGCCCGGGGCGGGCTCGTCTTGCGGGGCAGCTCCGCGGACGTGCTCGACCAGAGCGCCGTCCGGGACAACGGCGGCAAGGGCATCGACGCCCAGGACTCCACCGTGACCGTCACGAACTCCGAGATCTCGGGCCACCCCGAGGAGGGGCTGCTCTTGGTGAACTCCCCCGCGAGCGTGGGCGCAAGCCGCATTGTGAACAACGGCAGCTGGGGGATCTTCACTCGGCAAAGCTCCGCGCTTCGCCTCTTCGACAGCTTCGTCAAGGGCAACGCCCAGGGCGGGTTGCAGCTCGAGAGCGCCGTGGCCTCGGTGCGGGAGACGGAGATCGGCGACAACCAAGGCCGCGGGATCGCCATCTTGAGCCGCTCCGCGCTCCTCATGATCGGTGGCAAAGTCCAGAACAACGCCGCCGAGGGCGTTCTCTTGGACAGCTCCTCCGCCAGCCTGCGGGAGGTCGACATCACGGGCAACGCGGCCCACGGGGTGATGGCCCAGAGCCGCTCCTCGATCACCATGGTCCGCAGCCTGGTGACGGCCAACGGGGAGGACGGCGTCCACTTGCTCGAATCCCTGGGGAGCATCCGCGAAACGCAGATCAAGGAGAACCGCCAGTTCGGGATCTTCGCGGATCAAGCCTCCACGGTGGCCTGCAAGGGGAACCTCATCCAGGGCAACGGTCGGGACGTATCCGACAACCTCAAGGGCCGCTGCGGATAGCTTCAGTCTGAATGAACGGGCGGCGTCTTGAGCAGCCGTTAGAGCGTTCGGGGAGGGGCCGGGGGCGCGGAGCCTTCCGGCTCCTCCCGTTGCCCTTTGCCCTTGCTTTTGTCCCCGCCCTGATCGCGCTGCTCGGGGGAGTGCGGGCGCTCCCGCCGAACCCGCCGCCCGAGCTCGTGGGCGAGGTCTCCCGCGTCTTCGACGGGGGGACGATTCGGGTGTTGCTGCACACGGGGGCCGTCGAGACCGTCAAGTATCTGGGCGTAGACGCGCCCGCCCCCACCCCGGCGGACTGCTTCGGGCCGGAGGCTACCCTCTACAACCGCGATCTGGTCATCAACCGCACGGTCTGGCTCGAACTCGACGAACGGGGCGAGCGGGACGAGCAGGGGAACCTTTGGGCCTACGTTTACCTCGACCCCCAGGGGCTCGCGATGGTGAACGCCGTTCTCATAGCCCAGGGCTTCGTGCGCGTCGCCGCGGAGCACCCCTTAGGGGGCACCTTGCGCTACGGCTCGCTCTTCGCCGAGCTGGCCCAGGAGGCGCGGGAGGCCGAGCGGGGCCTGTGGGGCGCCTGCCCCGAGTCCTCTCCCCCCACGGGGGGGAACGAGCCGCCGCGGGCTGTATTTACTGTGACACCCGAGAGGCCGCAGCCCGGCGAGCCCGTCCGCTTTGACGCCTCTTCTTCCAGCGACCCCGACGGCAGGATCGTGCGGTACAGCTGGGACTTCGGAGACGGGACCCAACAAGAGACCGAAGAGCCCGTGATCGAGCATGTCTTCGCCCAAGCGGGGGTCTACACGGTGACGCTCACGGTGACGGACGACGGCGGGGCCGTGGGGCGCACGAGCCGTACCGTGACCGTGGGGGACGTTCCAGGCCCGCCGCCACCGCCCCAACCGCCCGGGCCCGAACCGGAGCCGCAACCCACGGGCGGAAAGCGCGTGGTTATAGAGCTG
>JALUUA010000130.1 GCA_027021605.1 Candidatus Bipolaricaulota bacterium
CGCCCGCACCAGCACCCGAGGGCCCTCACCCTGAGCGGGCAGATACCCCAACACCTCGCCCGCGGGGGCTTCCCATCGCTCCCGCCCACGACCGGTCTCGACCTCAAACCGAAAGCGCCCGTTGAGTAGGCAGCCCTGCAGAATCTCTCCCCGGACGAGCAGCCCGTCGAGGCGCTGGAGCTCCTGGAAGAAGCGCGTCTCCGGGGAGGGTGGGGCCCCGGGCTTCTCCGCTGTCGGGGCCGCCCCCGGGCACGCCGGCAGCGCCCCCGAGGGCTCCCCGGCACCCGAAAGGGCCAACAGCAGCAGGATCGCCCCGCACATCCCGAACGTCGCTTCGACCGCCCGGCGTCGCATCCTCGGCCCCCTAGAAGACCTGCAGCCCGTAGAAGCCCGAGCCCGAGGCCGCATAAACCCTGAGATAATAGATGGAGTCGGAGGCCGTGAACGTGATCACGTCGGGGCAGCCTACGGCGATCGAGCTTTGGATCTCATTGAGATTCCGGTCGAGCAGGAAGAGGTCGAAGTCGTTCCCGGAATCGCAGGCGAGGACGGCGGTGTAGCTCACCCCGGGGGCGGTCCGCAGCTGCCAGAGATGGCTCTCCCCCTTGTTGAGGAAGCGGACGGGGGAGTCCGGCGGCGACAACGAAGCGTCGGCCACGGTGAAGCGGCAGGTATCCCGGCCCCACCATCCGCTCCAGACGACGGCGCGCCACTCCCCCCGGGGCCTTCCGTCGTCCAGGCCGACGAAGATCGTGCGGTTGACCGAGAAGAAGGGCAGAAGGGTTCCACTGCGTCTGGTCACCACGTTGTCCTCGGCGTCGTAGACGGTGAGGCTCCAGTTCTGGAACCAGGCGATCCAGCCGACGTGAAACCGCACGGCGACGGTCTCGCCCGAGAAGAAGACGGCCGAAGAGCCGCAGCCGCGGTCGGTCCCCACGGAGGCGTCGGCCAGCGCGGGGAGGCCGATGAAAGCGATCCCCAGCAGCGCGATCGCCGCCGCGCTCCCGATCCTCCGTCCTCGGTGGAACGTGCTGCATCCCCTGGGATCGGCAGAGCCGATTCTCAAAGATGTAGCAGGGGACGTCCTCAAGATGCGCTTTTGAGACATGGTTCTCCCTCCCCTTCCTGTTCGCTCTTTTGTGAGGATATACTCTCTAAGGATACGACAGGTTTCCTCGGGGCTGACATCTGTGGCGATCGCACGATCGTCCTGCGGGACGGCGACGGGTGTGTCCGGAAGCCTGTCCGGCTCCTTCGGATGGCGTCCCCGAAGGAACGGAAGCCCCGAAGGCGATCGGGGCAGGGGCTGCGTCCTCGACTTGTTCCTACCGGCCCGGAAGGGCTATCGTCTTCTCCGGGAGCCCCACCTTTCGAACTTGGCCCCGCTCCCTCCGGGGAGTCGGAGCCGGAGGGAGCGACCATGTCGCAGAAGTCAGAGAATAACGAAGACTTTAAAGACGAAGACGACAACAACGGGGAGAAGGGGCTGGCGTGGCCGTGGCTTCTGGTCACGTTGCTGCTGGCCGCCTTAGCCGGCTCGGAGGCTTTCTCGGAGGTTTTGGCGCAGATCGGGGCGGGGATTCTGGTCCTGTTCTTGCTGCTGGTCGCCTTCGGCCCGGCCCTGCTGCTGCTCTTCTACTTCGCCTTCCGGGATCGCTTCGAGCCCGAGCCGGAGGAGCAGCTGGCCCGCGTGGTGCACGCGGGCATCTGGGCCGCCTTCGTCGCCGCCGGGGTCGAGCTCGGGTTGGAGTTCCTCCTCTTCCTCAACGATGAGTTCGCCCAGGCGGTCGTGATCGCCCCGCTCGTGGAGGAGCCGGCCAAGCTCCTCGCGGTCCTCCTTACGGTCTACCGCACGAAGGACTTCAACGAGCCGATGGACGGGATCGTCTACGCCGCCGCGGCGGCCCTGGGCTTCGCCGCCGCGGAGAACTTCTTCTACCTCCTCGAGGCCCTGGGGGTGGAGCTGGGCGCGATCGAGGGGGAGGCCGGGTTCGTCCCGACGCTCGTGGTGCGGACCCTCCTCTCGGTGCCCGGCCACGCGCTCTTTACGGCCCTGCCGGGCGCGGCGCTCGGGATCGGGCTCATCCCCGCCCTCCAGGACAGCCCGGCCACCCGGCAGCTCCTCCTCCTGGGGGGACTGGGGCTGGCGATGGTCTCCCACGGCTTGTTCAACTACATCACCTTCGTCTCGGAGAACCTCTGGATCGCCGTCGCGTTGCTCTCGGTCCAAGCCTTGGTCCTGTGGGGGGTGGTCCACCTCTTGATGGCTTGGGCGTTGGCCCACTCGCCCTTCCGCCCGGCGGGGGAGCCCGCGAGCTTCGAGGCCGAGGCGCGGAGGATGTTCCTCGGCGGGCCGGAGTTCCTCCGGATGCGGGGCCGGATCGGGCGGGGGGCCTGGTGGGGGATTCAGACGGTGGCCGCGCTCCTCGGGCTGCTCCTCGAGCGGCTCGTTGCGGAAGCCGGGGTCGAGCCCCGGCTCCTGATCCCGGTAGGCGTTCTCCTGGCCTGGGTGGTAGCGGCGGCCTACGTGAACCGGTGGCGCGACCGGCGCCGGCCCGCCTGGATGGCGCTCATTCCCCTGGCCTCCCTGGCGGCCTACT